>NZ_JBSFJX010000021.1:0-97472 GCF_053598275.1 Streptomyces sp. NPDC001156
GGATATTGCCCTGCGCATCCGCCGACGCACCCGTGTCATACGACCGACGATCCGCACCCGAACCCGCCATCCCACACCACTCCCCGTAAGAAGACCTCAGCCCAACAACCGTGCGTCACATAGAACTTCAGCGGAACCGCGCCCCGTCGAAGTTCGCCGCGCCCATCTGACGCCGCGCGTTCTCACCCTGCTCCTGGTCACCCGAAGCGAACGCCGAGTCCATCCCCGACTGACCACCCAGGATCGCCGCCAGCGAACCATTCAGCTCCTGAGCGATACCATCCGCCCGCCCCTTGAACTGATCGAACACCGCACGCCCCGCACCGTTGAACTTCCCCTCCAACGGCTGCGCCGCCTGCACCAACTGACGGATCAACGACCCCAGATCCTCGCTCGACCCACGCGAGCCCTTCATCAGCGTCGACAGGGTCTGCGCCCCCATGTCGAACTTCATCGTGCCTCCCCCTGCGGTGAGTTGGTCCCACCGAACGATTCTCCAGTCACCATGTTCACGTCCAGGCGTCGCACTCGCAACCACCTGACGTCACAGCCCCGCTACAGAGGACGGACCGCCTCACAGGCCACGCGGGGCGGCGCCACGCCCCCATCAAGCCCCAACGGACGCGGACATGAGACCTGGATCACATGGGTCACAATCCGGTCTCGGCGTCGTTCACACCCTTGATTCACCTCCATGTAATCGATTCCAATCCTTCATGTCAGTCATGGAAACGATTCCACGGACTCACAAATGCACCCATAACGGATCCACAAGGAGGTGGTCCAGGCGATGGCGAGCATCAAGGACGTCGCCGCCGAGGCGGGCGTTTCCGTCGCCACGGTGTCGCGCGTCCTCAACGACCACCCATCGGTCAGCGCCGACGCGCGCACCCGCGTGCTGGCCGCCGTCGAGACGCTGGGCTACCGCCCGAACGCCGTCGCCCGGTCCCTGCGCACCGACCAGACTCGCACCCTCGGCCTGGTCATCAGCGACGTACTGAACCCCTACTTCACCCACCTGGCCCGCTCCGTCGAGGAGGAGGCCCGCGCGCTCGGCTACAGCGTGATCATCGGCAACGCCGACGAGCGGCCCGATCTCCAGGACCACCATGTGCGGACCCTGCTGGACCGGCGGATCGACGGACTGCTCGTCTCGCCGACCGACGGCGGCTCGCCGCTCATGCTGGACGCCGCGCGGAGCGGCACACCCATGGTCTTCGTCGACCGCTGGATCCCGGGCGTCGACGTACCCGTGGTGCGGTCCGACGGAGGCGCCGCCGTCCACGATCTCGTCGCCCATCTGCACGGGCTCGGGCACCGCAGGCTCGCGATCATCACGGGGCCCGCGGCGACCACGACCGGCCAGGAGCGCGTCGAGGCCTTCCGGCGGGCCATGGGCGCGTACGGGCTTCCCCTGCCGGACGACTACATCGGCCAGGGCGACTTCCAGGCCGAGAGCGGGCGCCGGGCCACCGAGCGGTTCCTCGACCTGGAGGAGCCGCCCGAGGTCGTGTTCGCCGCGGACAACCTGATGGCGCTCGGCGCGCTGGACGCCATCCGGGCGCGCGGGCTGCGGGTCCCGGACGACATCGCGCTCGCCGCGTTCGACGACATCCCGTGGTTCGTGCACACCGCACCGCCGATCACCGCGATCGCCCAGCCCACGGGCGAACTGGGGCACGCCGCCGTGCGCGCGCTGGTCGACCGCATCGAGGGGCGGCCACCGGAGTCCGTCACGCTCCCCGCGCGACTCGTCGTACGCCGCTCGTGCGGCGAGCCCGCTCCCCAGGGGCAGCCCCGGCCGCCCGCCCTCCCAGGGCAATCCGCTCCGCAAGAGCCGCCGGCTCGCACGGAGCCGTCCCCCGCAACGAACAGGAGCCAGTCGTGAGCAACGCGGACGAGTTGCTGCGCATCGAAGGCATACGCAAGACCTTCCCCGGTGTGGTCGCGCTCGACAGCGTCGACTTCGATCTGCGCCGGGGCGAGGTACATGCGCTGCTCGGTGAGAACGGTGCGGGCAAGAGCACCCTCATCAAGATGCTCTCCGGCGCCTACCGCCCCGATGCCGGGCGGATCCTGGTCGGCGGCGAGGAGGTGCGCATCCACGGCGCGCAGGACTCCGAGCGCCTCGGGATCGCCACCATCTACCAGGAGTTCAACCTCGTTCCCGATCTGACCGTCGCCGAGAACATCTTCCTCGGGCGCCAGCCGCGCCGGCTCGGGATGATCGACCGGAAGAAGATGGAGGCCGACGCCGCCGAGCTCCTCGAACGCGTCGGCGTGCAGGTGTCCCCGCGCGCCCGGGTGCGTGAACTCGGCATCGCACGGCTCCAGATGGTCGAGATCGCCAAGGCACTGAGCCTGAACGCGCGCGTGCTCATCATGGACGAACCGACGGCCGTGCTCACCTCCGAGGAGGTCGAGAAGCTCTTCGCCATCGTGCGCACACTGCGCGAGGACGGCGTCGGGATCGTGTTCATCACCCATCACCTGGAGGAGATCGCCGCCCTCGGAGACCGGGTGACCGTGATCCGCGACGGCAAGAGCGTCGGGCAGGTACCGGCCTCCACGCCCGAGGACGAGCTCGTACGCCTCATGGTGGGGCGGTCGATCGAGCAGCAGTACCCGCGTGAACGGCTCCAGGCGGGCACCGCGTTGCTCACCGTCGAGGGGCTCACCCGGGACGGGGTCTTCCACGATGTGTCCTTCGAGGTGCGGGCCGGTGAGGTCGTCGGCATCGCGGGGCTCGTCGGCGCCGGCCGTACGGAGGTCGTGCGGGCCGTGTTCGGTGCCGATCCGTATGACAAGGGCACCGTGCGCGTCGCGGGTGCGGATGTGCGGCGGCACGACGTGAACGCCGCGATGGCGGCCGGGATCGGTCTGGTGCCCGAGGACCGCAAGGGCCAGGGACTCGTCCTCGACGCGTCCGTCGAGGAGAACCTGGGGCTTGTGACCATGCGGGCCGCGACCCACGGCGGGCTCGTCGACCGCAGGGGACAGCGGGTCGCCGCGGCCGGGGTCGCCGAGCAGCTCGGTGTGCGGATGGCCGGGCTCGCCCAGCACGTACGCACGCTCTCCGGCGGCAACCAGCAGAAGGTCGTCATCGGCAAGTGGCTGCTTGCCAACACCAAGGTGCTCATCCTCGACGAGCCGACACGCGGTATCGACGTCGGCGCCAAGGTCGAGATCTACCAGCTGATCAACGAACTGACGGCCGCGGGCGCCGCCGTCCTGATGATCTCCAGCGATCTGCCCGAGGTGCTCGGCATGAGCGACCGGGTCCTGGTGATGGCCCAGGGCCGGATCGCGGGCGAACTGACCGCCGACGAGGCGACCCAGGACTCCGTCATGGCGCTCGCCGTCTCCACACCCACCACATCTGTCAACGGAACGGAGGCCACCCGTGGCCACTGACACGCTCAAGGGCCGAGCGGGCGCCGGTGGCGCCACGGGGGTCCGCCGTCTCCTGCTCGACAACGGCGCGCTGACCGCGCTGATCGTCCTCGTCATCGCGATGTCGGCGCTGTCCGGCGACTTCCTGACGACGGACAACCTGCTCAACATCGGCGTCCAGGCGGCGGTGACCGCCATCCTCGCCTTCGGCGTCACCTTCGTGATCGTCGCGGCGGGCATCGACCTGTCGGTGGGTTCGGTCGCCGCGCTGTCGGCCACGGTCCTCGCCTGGAGCGCAACATCGGCGGGGATACCGGTCGCGATAGCCGTGCTGCTCGCGATCGCCACGGGCCTCGCCTGCGGTCTCGTCAACGGCATCCTGATCTCGTTCGGGAAGCTGCCGCCGTTCATCGCGACGCTCGCCATGCTGTCGGTGGGCCGCGGTCTGTCGCTGGTCATCTCGCAGGGCTCCCCGATCGCCTTCCCCGCCTCCGTCTCCCACCTGGGCGACACGCTCGGCGGCTGGCTGCCGGTGCCGGTCCTGGTCATGGTCATCATGGGGCTGCTGACGGCGTTCGTGCTGGGCCGTACGTACATCGGGCGCTCGATGTACGCGATCGGCGGCAACGAGGAGGCGGCGCGTCTGTCGGGTCTCCGAGTGAAGAGGCAGAAGCTCGCGATCTACGCGCTGTCGGGTCTGTTCGCCGCCGCCGCGGGCATCGTGCTCGCCTCGCGTCTGTCGTCGGCGCAGCCGCAGGCCGCCAACGGCTACGAGCTGGACGCGATCGCCGCGGTCGTCATCGGCGGCGCCTCCCTCGCGGGCGGCACCGGCAAGGCGTCCGGCACGCTGATCGGCGCGCTGATCCTGGCGGTGCTGCGCAACGGCCTGAACCTCCTTTCGGTGTCGGCCTTCTGGCAGCAGGTCGTCATCGGTGTCGTGATCGCCCTGGCGGTGCTGTTGGACACCGTGCGGCGCAAGGCGGGGGCCACCCCCGTGGCGGCCGGTACGACGTCCCCGGGCGGCAAGGGCAAGCAGGCGGCGACGTACATCCTGGCCGCCGTGGTCGCGGCGGCCGTGGTGGGCGGGGTCTCCTTCCTGCACGGCGGCTCGTCCTCCACGACGCAGAAGGTCGGCCTGTCGCTCTCCACCCTCAACAACCCCTTCTTCGTGCAGATCAAGTCGGGTGCGCAGGCCGAGGCGAAGAAGCTGGGCGTCGACCTGACCGTCACGGACGCGCAGAACGACGCCTCGCAGCAGGCCAACCAGCTGCAGAACTTCACCAGCGAGGGACTGGGTTCGATCATCGTGAACCCGGTGGACTCGGACGCCGCGGGCCCGTCGGTGCGGGGTGCGAACAAGGCCGGCATCCCCGTCGTGGGTGTCGACCGCGCCGTCAACAAGGCGAACACGGCCGCGCTGGTCGCCTCCGACAACATCGAGGGCGGCAAGCTCGCCGCCAAGGCGCTCGCCGAGAAGCTCGGCGGCCAGGGCAAGATCATCATCCTGCAGGGCCAGGCCGGCACCTCCGCCAGCCGTGAGCGCGGGGCGGGGTTCGCCGAGGGGCTCAAGGCCTATCCGGGCATCCAGGTCCTGGCCAAGCAGCCCGCCGACTTCGACCGGACCAAGGGTCTCGACGTGATGGCGAACCTGCTCCAGGCGCACCCGGACGTCCAGGGCGTGTTCGCCGAGAACGACGAGATGGCACTCGGCGCGATCAAGGCGCTCGGCTCCAAGGCCGGCACCTCGGTCCAGGTGGTCGGCTTCGACGGCGAGCCCGACGGCCTCGCCGCGGTCAAGGCGGGCACGCTGTATGCCTCGGTGGCGCAGCAGCCGACGCAGCTGGGCCGGATCGCGGTCGACAACGCGCTGCGGGCCGCCGAGGGCAAGAAGGTCGAGCAGACCGTGAAGGTTCCGGTGAAGGTGGTCACGAAGGAGACCGTGGCCGGGTTCAGCGGCTGACCCCCGCGTTCCCCCGGTCGCCACGGGCCGGGGCCGCGCCGCGCGGACGAACGACAGCGCGCGCGGACCCCGGCCGTGGCACCGGCTTTCATCGCTGTGAGGATCCACGGGGATCCGTTGGGAGACAGTCATGTACGACTACGACCTCCTGGTCGTGGGATCGGCCAACGCCGACCTCGTGATCGGGGTCGAACGGCGCCCGGCGGCCGGGGAGACGGTGCTCGGCTCCGACCTGGTCGTCCACCCGGGCGGCAAGGGCGCGAATCAGGCCGTCGCCGCCGCCCAGCTCGGTGCCCGTACGGCGCTGCTGGCCCGGGTCGGCGACGACGCGCACGGACGGCTTCTGCTGGACTCGCAGCGCAAGGCGGGCGTCGACACCGTGGGCGTGCTGGTCGGCGGCGCGCCCACCGGGGTCGCACTGATCACGGTGGACCCGTCGGGGGACAACAGCATCGTGGTCTCGCCTGGCGCGAACGGCCGGCTCGTGCCGAAGGACGTACGGGCCGCGGGCAGCCTGCTGGAGGCGTCCCGCGTGGTCTCGGCGCAGTTGGAGATCCCTCTGGAGACGGTCGTGGAGGTCGTACGGACTCTGCCGTCCGGCACCCGTTTCGTCCTGAACCCCTCACCGCCGAGGCCGCTGCCCGCGGACGTGCTCGCGGCGTGCGACCCGCTGATCGTCAACGAGCACGAGGCGCGGGTCATCGCGGGCGACGACCTGGGCGGCACGCCCGAGGACTGGGCGGCCGCGCTGCTGGCGCTCGGCCCCCGTTCGGTCGTGGTGACGCTGGGCGCGGAGGGCGCGCTGGTGGCGGACGCCGAGGCCATGACCCGTGTGCCGTCCGTGAAGGTGGAGGCGGTGGACACGACGGGCGCGGGCGACGCGTTCACGGCGGCGCTGGCGTGGCGTCTCGGCACCGGCGAGACGCTCCCGGAGGCGGCGGCGTACGCGGCCCGGGTGGGCGCGGCCGCGGTTACCCGTCCCGGAGCTCAGGAGTCGTTCCCCACCTCGGAGGAGGTGGCGGCGCTGTGAAGAAGAGCGGCATTCTGAACCGTCATCTCGCCGGCGCGCTCGCGGAGCTGGGGCACGGGCAGAGGGTGCTGGTGTGCGACGCGGGCATGCCGATACCGGCGGGCCCGCGGGTGGTGGACCTGGCGTTCCGCGCGGGGGTGCCCTCCTTCGCCGAGGTGCTGGACGGCCTGCTGGACGAACTGGTGGTGGAGGGGGCGACGGCGGCGCACGAAGTGCGGGACGCGAACCCGGAGGCCTCGTCCCTGCTCCAGGCCCGCTTCCCGGATCTCGAACTGATACCGCACGAGAAGCTCAAGGAGCTGACGGCGGGCGCACACCTGGTCGTCCGCACCGGTGAGGCCCGCCCGTACGCGAACGTGCTGCTGCGCTGCGGGGTCTTCTTCTAGCGGCGGTTCAGAGCGCCGGGAAGGCTGGGCGTACGCCGACCTGCCGCTCAGCGGGCGCTCGGCGGCCCGCCGGGGCCGGTGATCCGGGCGGGAACGATTCGAGGGGGCCCGGTCGACCGACCGGGCCCCCTCGCGTTCCCCCCCCGTATCAGAACCCCCGCGATCCCCCCAGATCCCTTCCCCCACAAGAATTCTGACGCCCAGTACGACACCCGGGGCGGAGGGAGGGTTGCACAGCCTTCGCGGATTTTTCTCCGGAGCCGACGATGCTGCCGGCGCGGCGGGCGCACCAGCACGGCCCCCGCGCCAGGCCCCCGTTCCGACCGTGGTCAGGCCACGTGCTCGGTGAAGCGGGCCACCGTCTCGGCGAGCACCTCGCGCCCGTCGCGGCCCCACAGCGCCTCGTTGAACAGCTCGACCTCGATCGGCCCGGCGTAGCCGGCCGCCTCCACGTATCCCCTCCACTCGCGCATGTCGATCACCCCGTCGCCGATCTGGGCGCGTCCGTTCAGGACCCCCTCCGGCAGCGGGGTGGTCCAGTCGGCGAGCTGGAAGGCGAGGATGCGGCCGCCGGCGCCGGCGCGGGCGATCTGCTCGGGGGCGGTGTCGTCCCACCAGAGGTGGTACGTGTCCACGGTGACGCCGACCTGCTGGGCCGGGAAGCGCTCGGCGAGGTCCAGCGCCTGGGCCAGCGTCGAGACCACACAGCGGTCCGAGGCGTACATCGGATGGAGCGGTTCGACGGCGAGCCGCACCCCCCGCTCGAACGCGTACGGTCCCAGCTCCCCGAGGGCGTCCGCGATCCGCTCGCGTGCGGCGCGCAGGTCCCTGGAGCCGGCCGGCAGCCCGCCCGACACCAGGACCAGCGTGTCCGTGCCCAGCGTCGCCGCCTCGTCGACCGCCCGGCGGTTGTCGTCCAGAGCGCGGGCCCGCTCCTCCGGGTCGGCGGCGGTGAAAAAGCCGCCCCGGCACAGCGTCGTCACGCTCAGACCGGCGTCGCGGACCAGTTTCGCCGTGGCGTCCAGTCCGTACGACCGGACGGGCTCCCGCCACAGGCCCAGCCCGCGTACACCCGATTCGAGGCAGGCGTCGACCAGTTCGGGCATGCCGAGCTGCTTCACCGTCATCTGGTTGATGGAGAAGCGCTCCGGGGCGGTGCCGCTCATCGGTCCGCTCCGTAGAGGGACAGCAAGGTCCTCATCCTCGTCTCCGCGCGTTCCGGGTCGGGGAACAGCCCCAGACCGTCGGCGAGTTCGTAGGCCTTCGCGAGGTGCGGCAGCGATCGCGCCGACTGCAGGCCGCCCACCATCGTGAAGTGCTCCTGGTGGCCCGCGAGCCAGGCCAGGAAGACCACACCGGTCTTGTAGAAGCGGGTCGGCGCCTGGAACAGGTGGCGCGACAACTCCACTGTGGGGTCGAGGAGTTCCCGGAAACCCTGCACGTCGCCCGTGTCCAGCCCCCGTACCGCCTCGGCGGCCGGTGGAGCCAGTGGGTCGAAGACGCCGAGCAGCGCGTCGCTGAAACCCTGCTCGTCGCCCTCGATCAGTTCGGGGTAGTGGAAGTCGTCGCCCGTGTAGCAGCGCACGCCCGGCGGGAGCCGGCGGCGCAGATCGATCTCGCGCTGCGCGTCGAGCAGCGAGATCTTGACTCCGTCCACCTTGTCCGGATGGCCGGCGACAACCTCGAGGAACACCTCCGTGGCCGCGTCCAGGTCGCCCGAACCCCAGTAGCCCTCGAGCGCGGGGTCGAACATGGGGCCGAGCCAGTGCAGGATCACCGGATCGGCCGCCTGGCGCAGCAGGTGGCCGTAGGTCTCCAGGTAGTCCTCCGGAGCCTTCGCCCTCGCCGCCAGCGCACGCGACGCCATCACGATCGCCTGCGCGCCCGCCCCCTCGACCACGGCGAGCTGCTCCTCGTACGCCGTGCGGATCTCCTCGAGGGAGCCGGCGGCGAGCTGGTCGGTGCCGACTCCGCAGGCGACACGGCCGCCGGCCGACCTGGCCTCGGCACAGCTGCGGCGGATCAGTTCCGCCGCGCCCGCCCAGTCCAGGCCCATCCCGCGCTGGGCGGTGTCCATGGCCTCGGCGACACCCAGCCCGTACGACCACAGGTGGCGGCGGAAGGCGAGCGTCGCCTCCCAGTCGACAACGGCGGGTGAGTCGGGCGACACGTCCGCGTAGGGGTCGGCGACCACGTGCGCGGCAGCGAAGACCGTACGGGAGGTGAAGGGGACGCCGGTGGAGACGGCGAGGGGTTCGCGGCGGGGCTCGTACACCCGCAACCGGCCGTCGGCGCCGGGGAGCCGGATCGTCACAGCGGGATCTCCGGTACGTCGATACGGCGGCCCTCGGCCGAGGACTTGAGGCCCAGTTCGGCGAGCTGGACGCCGCGCGCGCCGGCCCGCAGGTCCCAGTGATAGGGCGCGCCGGCGTAGACGTGCCTGAGGAACAGCTCCCACTGGGCCTTGAAGCCGTTGTCGAACTCGGCGTTGTCCGGGACCTCCTGCCACTGGTCGCGGAAGGCCTCGGTGGCGGGCACGTCCGGGTTCCAGACCGGCTTGGGGGTGGCGGAGCGGTGCTGGACACGACACCTGCGCAGTCCTGCGACGGCCGAGCCCTCGGTGCCGTCGACCTGGAACTCGACGAGTTCGTCGCGGTTGACGCGCACGGCCCAGGAGGAGTTGATCTGGGCGATCGCGCCGCCTTCCAGCTCGAAGATGCCATAGGCGGCGTCGTCGGCCGTGGCCTCGTACGGCTTGCCGTTCTCGTCCCAGCGGCGCGGGACGTGAGTGGTCGCGAGTGCCTGGACGGACGTCACCCGGCCGAACAGCTCGTGCAGCACGTACTCCCAGTGCGGGAACATGTCGACGACGATGCCGCCGCCGTCCTCGGCGCGGTAGTTCCAGGAGGGCCGCTGGGCGGGCTGCCAGTCGCCCTCGAAGACCCAGTAGCCGAACTCTCCGCGGACGGACAGGACACGGCCGAAGAAGCCGCCGTCGACGAGCCGCCTCAGTTTCAGCAGGCCGGGCAGGAAGATCTTGTCCTGGACGACGCCGTGTTTGACGCCCTTCGCCCGCGCGCGGCGGGCCAGGTCCAGGGCTCCCGCCAGGCCCGTCGCCGTCGGCTTCTCGGTGTAGATGTGCTTGCCGGCGGCGATCGCCTTCTTGATGGATCCCTCGCGCGCGGACGTGATCTGGGCGTCGAAGTAGATCTCGACCTCCGGGTCGGCGAGGACCATGTCCAGATCGGTCGACCAGTGGTCCAGTCCGTACTGCTCGGCGAGCGCCTTCAGGGCGTGCTCGCGGCGGCCGACGAGGACCGGCTCGGGCCACAGCACGGTGCCGTCGCCCAGGTCGAGGCCGCCCTGCTCGCGCAGGGCCAGGATGGAGCGGACAAGGTGCTGCCGGTGGCCCATGCGTCCCGTCACACCGTTCATGGCGATCCGCACCGTCTTGCGTGTCACGTCGTTCCCTCCGTACACGTCCGGCGCCCCGTACGCCCCCGGGGAACAGCAAACGCTTTCTACGCAAGAAGACGCTAGCCTCTGTCCGGCGGGTCGGACAAGACCGCGGGAATGACGGGATTGTGCAGGTCCGTGCACGGCGTGGCACAGGGCGACACGACGGACACGGGACGCTGAAGTCGGTCGGTCCCTCGAACAAGGGGAACCGCGGGCCTGTACACGGAGGTCCGAAGACCGGTAGATGGACGTCTGCGGAGAGGGGCGGACCGCAGGACCGCACGAAGGTCTCCCCGCCCCTGAGCACGACGACAACGACGACAGCGGCAACGACAGACAGCCACAGCGACGACGAGCACGACGATCGGCGGCAACGACGATCGGCGAGTACGGCGAGACGCCCGACCGAAGGACGACGACGATGACGGTGACCCTGGCGGACGTGGCGGCGCGCGCGCAGGTGTCGCCCGCCACCGTGTCGCGCGTACTGAACGGGAACTACCCCGTGGCGGCGTCGACCCGGGAGCGGGTACTGCGCGCGGTGGACGAACTGGACTACGTCCTCAACGGCCCGGCGAGCGCACTCGCGGCGGCCACCTCGGACCTGGTCGGCATTCTGGTGAACGACATCGCCGACCCGTTCTTCGGGATCATGGCAAGCGCGATCCAGTCGGAGATCGGGGGCCCGGGAGGCCGGGCCGGCGGCGAACGGCTCGCCGTGGTCTGCAACACCGGCGGCTCTCCGGAGCGGGAATTGACGTATCTGACGCTGTTGCAGCGTCAGCGGGCGGCGGCCGTGGTGATGACCGGTGGCGCGGTGGAGGACAGCGCGCACGCGGAGGCGGTCGGCGCCAAACTGCGCAAGCTCGCGGCGGCCGGGACCCGGGTGGTCCTGTGCGGCCGCCCTCCCGCGGTCGAGGCGATCGCGCTGGCCTTCGACAACCGGGGCGGCAGCCGGCTGCTCACCGAGCACATGACCGGGCTCGGGCACCGGCGGCTCGGCTACATCGCGGGCCCGGAGGAGCGTACGACCACCCGCCACCGGCTGGAGGGACACCGGGCGGCACTGGCCGCCGCCGGGATCGAGGACGACCCGCGGCTGACCATGCACGGCTCCTACGACCGCCGCTCCGGTTACGAGGCGACACTGGAACTGCTGCGCCGGGAACCGTCGTTGACGGCGATCGTGGCGGCGAACGACACGGTGGCACTGGGCGCGTGCGCGGCGCTGCGGGACTCGGGACTGCGCATTCCCGAGGACGTCTCGGTGGCCGGCTTCGACGACCTCCCGTTCGCGATCGACGCCGTACCGGCCCTGACGACGGTACGGCTGCCGCTCGCGGAGGCGGGCGCCCGGGCCGGCCGGATCGCGATGGGCCGGGAGGAGCCGCCGCCGGGCGGGATCGCCACGGTGCGCGGCGAGTTGATGGTGCGCGGGTCGACGGGTGCACCGCGCAGATAGGGGCGTCGCGCCGCCGCCGGCCGCCGCGCTCACAGGTCCGCCGCCAGGAACGGGCCCGGCAGCGCGAGCAGCCCGATACGGCGTGCTGCGACCCATGGACGGCGGCCCCGAGCCGACGTACGCTCGTTCCGTACCTCTGACTGAGTCAACCATCGGACAGCAGGGGCCGGCCATGACCGTCCAGGACATCCGCACGTTCAACCGCTTCTACACCAACGTCATCGGCGCGCTGGACTACGGCCGCCACCTCTACGCCCCGTACACGCTCACGGAGTCCCGTGTGCTGTACGAGCTGGCGCACGCGCCGCGCACCGACGCGGCCGACCTGCGGGGCGAACTCTCGCTCGACGCGGGCTATCTGAGCCGCATCCTGAACAAGTTCGAGCGGGACGGCCTGGTCGAGCGGGCCACCTCCGACACGGACCCGCGCCGTCGGCGGGTCACGCTCACCACGCGCGGCCGCGAGACGGCAGGCCTGCTGGAGGAGCGAGCCCGCGAGACCGTCGCCGCGCTGCTGGACACCGTCGCCCCCGCCGACCGGCCGCGCCTGGCCGAGGCCATGGGCACGATCCGCTCGCTCCTCTCGGACGGCCGCGCCGCACGCCCCGAGGACGTGGTGCTGCGCGACCCGGCGCCCGGCGACCTGGGCTGGATCGTGCAGCGCAACGCCGCGCTCTACGCCGCCGAGTACGGCTGGAACGCCGACTACGAGGGGCTGGTCGCGCGGATCGTCGCCGACTTCGCCGAGGACCACGACCCTCATCTGGAGCGGGTGTGGATCGCCGAGACCGGAGGAGGGCGGCCGGTCGGGTGTGTGATGTGCGTACGGGACGAGGCCCCGGCCACGGCCCGGCTGCGGCTGCTGCTCGTCGAGCCCGACGCGCGCGGCCTCGGCATCGGCGACCGCCTGGTCGAGGCGTGCGTGGACTTCGCGCGCGGCGTCGGCTACCGCGAGCTCGTCCTGTGGACGAACGACGTCCTCGCCGCCGCCCGGCGGATCTATCTGCGCCACGGCTTCGTCCTCGTCGCCGAGAAGCCCCACCGTTCCTTCGGCAAGGACCTGGTCGGCCAGGACTGGCGTCTTGACCTGCTCGGCGTCCGGGAGTGAGGACGAGGGGCGCCAGGCGCGAGTGACGAGTAGGGTCCAAGAACATGAAGCTGGCGTTCTCCACCCTCGGTGTCCCCGGTCTGCCCGTGCCGGACGTGGTCCGGCTCGCGGCCACGAACGGCTACCACGGCGTCGAACTGCGCGCACACCCCGAGGAGCCGGTGCACCCCGGCATCGGCCCGGCCGCGCGGGCCGAAGTGGCCGCCGAGTTCAAGGCGGGGGGCGTCGAGATCCTGGGACTCGCGGGGTACGCGCATGCCGCCGCCCCCGGGGACGACGGGCCCGTGCTGGACGAGATGCGCCAACTGCTCGAGCTTGCGCACGATGTGGGCGCGCCCTCCGTCCGCGTCTTCCCGGGCGGCGGCACGGATCAGTCCCCCGAAGAGGCCGACGCCACCGCCGCGCGGCGCCTGGCTACCGCCGCGGAGTACGCCGCCGACCTCGGCGTCCGCATCCTGCTGGAGACCCATGACTCGCATCCCACCGGCGCTGACCTGATGCGCATCCTCGGCACGGTGGGACACCGCCAGGTGGGCGCGCTGTGGGACGTGATGCACACCTGGCTGGGCGGCGAGCAGCCGCAGGAAACGTACGCGGACCTGTGCCCGCACCTCGGCTACGTGCAGGTCAAGGACATCGCGTCCGCCGAGGACAAGACGCCCCTGCCGCTGGGCCACGGGGTCCTCCCGCTCACCGAGTGCGTGGAGGTCCTCTCCCGCCACCACTGGGACGGCTGGCTGTGCTGGGAGTACGAGAAGGGCTGGTACGAGGCGGCACAGCCGCTGCCGGAGCTGCTCGGACCGGGCCGGGAGCACCTGACCCGGCTGCTGAGCGAGTCGGCCTGACCGCCTGATCCCGCCCGTTATTCGGTGGCCAGGGGGACAACGGGACGGTTAGCCTCCGCGCCGTGATCCAGCACCTCCGGCCCGCCGCCTCATGAACCTTTCCCGTGCGTTGATCGACGTGCGCCCGCTGTGGACGTCCCCGGCGTTCCGGCGGCTGCTGATCGGGCGGACGGTGTCCGTGCTCGGCGGATTCATGGCCTTGGTCGCCGTGATGTACCAGGTCTGGGACATGACGCACAGCACGGTCTGGACCGGTGCGGTGGGGCTGGCGCAGGCGCTGCCGATGGTGGTGTTCGGGCTGTTCGCCGGCTCCTGGGCGGACCGGGGCGACCGACGGCGGATCTTCCTCGTCGCCACCGTGGGCCAGGCGTTCTGCTCCCTGCTGCTCGCGGTGCAGGGCTTCCTCGGGCACGTGCCGGTGGCGGGCGTGCTCGCCCTGCTGGCCGTGCACTCCGGTTTCGGTGCGGTCGGCGGACCGGCGTCGGGGGTGTTCGTGCGCCGGTTGCTGCCCAAGGAGGAGGTGGCGGCCGGACTCGCCCTCAACCAGATCTCCTTCCAGGCGATGATGCTCCTCGGCCCGGCGCTCGGCGGTCTGGTGCTCGGCTGGGCCGGCGTCGGCGTCTGCTACCTGCTCGACGCCCTGAGCTTCGCCGTCGCCTTCTACGCCGCCTTCCGGCTGCCCGCGCTTCCGCCCGAGGGCGAGCCGTCGCGGACCGGGCTGCACGGGGTGGTGGACGGGTTGCGCTTCCTCGCCTGGCACCGCGTGGTGCGCGGAGCGTTGATCACCGACCTGGCGGCCACCGTGCTGTCCATGCCCATGAGCCTGTTCCCGCTGGTCAACGCCGAGAGGTTCGGCGGCAACCCGCGCACCCTCGGCCTCTTCCTGTCGGCCGTCGCCGTCGGCGGTGTCGCCGGCTCCACCCTGTCGGGCTCGATCACCCGCTGGGGACGCCCCGGACTGGTGATGCTCTGCGGCGCCGGGACCTGGGGAGTGACGCTCGCCCTGTTCGGTCTGACCACCGACCCCTGGGCCGGGCTCGCCCTGCTGGTGCTGGCCGGGGCCGCCGACACCACCTCGGTGATCTCGCGCGGCACGATCGTGCAGACCCGCACCCCGGACATGCTGCTGGGCCGGGTCACGGCCGCCGAGCAGATCGTCGGCCAGGCGGGCCCCAACCTCGGCAACCTGCGCGGCGGCCTGGTCGCCGGCTGGACCTCCGGCGCGACCGCGCTCGTCAGCGGCGGGCTGCTGTGCCTGCTCGCGGTCGTGTTCGTGGGGTCGAGCACGCCGGAACTGCGCGAGGGGACCTCGCCGGATCGGCACGACGATGCCGCGCCGCAGCTGCGGGACGCGGCCACGCCGGACGCGCCGTGAGCGCGGTCCGCCGGCTGTCGGTCAGACCAGGATCCGCGCCCACACCGTCTTCCCGACGCACCGGTCCCTGCCCCCCACGACTCCGCCGGCGCGGCGACCAGCAGAAGTCCACGACCCGATGTCGCCTCCGGATCCGGGTCCTCCAGGTGCGGCCGGTTCGGGGCAGCGTCGGCGACCTCGACGTCCACGGCCTTCTCGCCGTCGTACGTCATCGCGACCTCGAAGTAGCGGCCGGGTACGCGCCCGTGACGGACCGCGTTGGTCGCCAGCTCCGAGACGACGAGTTCGACGATCCCGCGGGCGTCGGCCGGTACGGCCCAGGAACGCAGGACGCAGCGGGCGCCGCGACGGGCCTCCACCACGTTGCGCGGGGTGGGCGCGAACCGCAGCCGCCAGGTGCGGAGCCCGAGGTTTGCGCCTGCAAGGGCCGATGAAGCTGGTCGAGACCCCGAGCAGACCACCCTTGTGTACATGGAAGGAAACAGGCACAGCACGCTCGTGGCCAAGCCGGAAGACGTCGGAGTACTCGCTCGTCGCTATGCAATGATCAGAAGCCACGCCCTCCGGCTGGAGGAAACCACCGTCCTGATCGAGCAGTTGGCGGGTGAGCTATGACCGAGCTGGCGTGGTTCAAGAGCAGCTACAGCGATTCCGGAGGCGGTGATTGCGTCGAGGTCGCCGCCACCACCGCCATACACATCCGCGACTCCAAGGCCCCCGACCGCCCCTACCTCACCGTCTCCCCCGCCGCCTGGGCCGACTTCCTCGCCACCCTTGTCTCCAGTCGTGACCGGCACTCCGGCCACTCCTCCGCCGTGATCGAGTAGATCGCGGAGTCCCGGAGCCGGTCCTCCTCGCCCGGGGCCCAGGAGCGGGACCAGTTGCGCAGGACGCCCTCAAAGCGGGCACCGATACTCTCGATGGCCGCACGGGAACGGCTGTTGCGGGCGTCGGTCTTCAGGTCGACCCGGGAGACGCCCCACTCCTCGAACGCGTGGCGGCACAGCAGCAGCTTGGACTCGGCGTTCACGCCCGTGCCCTGGGCGGAGCGGGCGAGCCAGGTGAAGCCGACCTCGATGGCGTCGAGTCGGTCGTCCGACAGCCAGGAGCGCGGCTCCCAGTACGACGTGGCGCCCACAGCGCGTCCCGTGCCGAGGGAGATCTGGGCGTACGGCGCGAGCCGGCCCGTCGCCGCGCGGGCGAGTTGCGCGTCGATGTAGTCCCCGACTTCGTCGCCCGCCGGCACCCATGTGTACGCGTAGGTGTCCCGGTCCTCCTGCGCCGCCACCGCCAGGTCGGCCGCGTGCCGGTGCTCCAGCGGCTCGAGTCGTACGAGCGTGCCCTCCAGGACCGGCCCCTCCAGCTTGAAAGTCAACGCCCTACGCCTCTCATGGTTCACGGCTCCGCGAACGCCTCGTGGAAGCCCGGGAGATTCTCGCTCATGCACCCGGGGCCATCAAACGAAAATCCCGGCGCACATATGCCCTCGACCACTCCCGCATCGACTTCCGGAATCGGCCGCTTTCGCGGGAACCTCGCACGACCGCGCTTCGTCCAATGCGCACGCCGCCGGATGAGTCTCCGCGATGCGGTGTCGGCCCTCGCTGCCGTCTGCGATCGCCGACCACCCCCTCCGCCGCACGCGACCGGCAGCACACCGCCGCCATCGGCGCGCCCCCTCCTACAGCGCCGATGGCGGCCACCCGCCGGATACCGTGCATTCCCTTGACTGGCAGAAACTTCCGGGATAGTGGTGACTCTTCGGAAGTTTCCTTCAGCGATCTCCTCCGGAAGGAGCGCAGGTGCACGACGCCGGCACGGGAAGCACCCCGACCCCCTCCAGACGTACGGTCCTCGCCACCACCGCGGGCCTGACCGCGGCTCTCGCCCTCACCCCCGGCACCGGCCACGCCGCCGTGCCCGCCGACGACCGGCTGCGGACCCTCATCTCCCGTATGACCCTCGAAGAGAAGGTCGGTCAGCTCTTCGTGATGCGGGTCTACGGCCACTCGGCGACCGAACCCGACCAGGCCGACATCGACGCGAACCTCGCGGAGATCGGCGTGCGGACGGCCGCCGAGCTGATCGCGAAGTACCGCGTGGGCGGCATCATCTACTTCACGTGGGCACACAACACCCGTACTCCGCACCAGATCGCGGACCTCTCGAACGGGATCCAGAAGGCGTCGCTCGCGCAGCCCCGAGGACTGCCCGTGCTGATCGCCACGGACCAGGAGCACGGGATTGTGGCGCGCGTGGGCAAGCCCGCCACCCTGTTCCCCGGAGCGATGGCGATCGGCGCGGGCGGTTCGCGCTCCGACGCCCGTACGCTCGGCCGGATCGCCGGTGCCGAGCTGCACGCCCTCGGCATCCGCCAGGACTACTCCCCCGACGCCGACGTGAACGTCAACCCGGCCAACCCGGTGATCGGCGTACGGTCCTTCGGCGCCGATCCGGAGGCGGTGGGCGGCCTGGTCGCGGCGGAGGTGAAGGGGTATCAGTCGTCGGGGGTCGCGGCGACCGCCAAACACTTCCCGGGCCACGGCGACACCGCCGTCGACAGCCACTTCGGCTTCCCGGTCATCACGCACAGCCGCGAGCTGTGGGAGAAACTCGACGCGGTGCCGTTCCGGGCGGCGATCCGGGCGGGGATCGACGCCATCATGACCGCGCACATCATGGTCCCCGCGCTCGACGACTCCGGTGACCCGGCGACCCTCTCGCACCCGATCGTCACCGGCATCCTGCGCGAGGAACTGGGCTATGACGGGGTCGTGGTGACGGACTCTCTGGGCATGGAGGGTGTGCGCCAGAAGTACGGTGACGACCGCGTGCCGGTGCTCGCGCTGAAGGCGGGCGTGGACCAGTTGCTGAACCCGCCTTCCCTGGACGTCGCGTGGAACGCGGTGCTGAAGGCCGTACAGGGCGGCGAACTGACCGAGGCACGGCTCGACGAGTCGCTTCTGCGCGTCCTGCGGCTGAAGGCGAAACTGGGGCTGCTGGACCGGCCGTACGTCACCGACAGCGGCGTCGACCGGACCGTGGGCGTCCCGGAGCACCTGCGCGCGGCCGACCGCGTCGCGGACCGTACGACCACGCTGCTGGTCAACCAGCAGGCCCTGCTGCCCCTCTCGCGCCGTACCCATCCCCGTCTGCTGGTGGTCGGCGCGGACCCGGCGTCGCCGTCGGGCACCGACGGACCGCCCACCACGGTGCTGGCGAACGCCTTCACCGGCCTCGGTTTCACGGCGACCGCGCTGTCCACCGGCACCGCGCCCTCGTCGGCGGCGATCGACAACGCGGTGGCGGCGGCGGGGAACGCGGACGCGATGGTGGTGGCCACGTACAACGTGACCGCGACCAGCTCCCAGCGGACCCTGGTGAACCGTCTGATCGCCACCGGCAAGCCGGTGATCGCGATCGCCGTCCGCAATCCGTACGACGTGGCCCAACTCCCCGATGTAGGGGCCTGCTTGGCCACCTACTCCTGGACGGACGTGGAACTGCGCGCGGCAACCCGGGTCGTCGCAGGCCAGGTGAAGCCATACGGGCGGCTGCCGGTACCCGTCCAACGAGCAGACGACCCGGCACAGGTTCTGTACCCCATCGGCTACGGAATGTCGTACTGAACGTACGTCTCACACCGCGCATCTCGCACCCGAATGCCGCAAAACATCCAACATGTCTGGCGTGTCTCGTGATCGCGGGTCACGCTGGACCGGATGTTTGCGATGCGAAAAGGACAGGCGTGGGCGGGTGCGCTGATGACCGCTGCGCTGACGGTGGCGGGGCTCTCCGGATGCCAGACGTCCTCGGAGACGGACGGGAAACGGCCGGGCCAGGGTGGAAGGTCGCCGCAGCCGTCCGGATACGGGGCCGAGTTCCTCGCGGTGGACGAGTGCAGTTCCTTCGGGACGACGAGCTTCACGGAGGTTCCGTGCACGAGCGAACGGGCGGCGGCCCGGGTGATCGCGCGGTACGACGGCCCCATGGAACAGGGGCCTCCCTGCGCGGCGACCACGGACTTCGTCCTGAACATCAGCAAGTCCACGCCGGCGCCGGACACGGGCAAGGCGGTGCCGCAGGGGTACGCGTGCATGCGGAACCTGGAGCCGCCGCACCCGGGGGACCCCGGCGGCGGTGGCGGACCGCTCACCATCGTGGGTGACTGCGTGTACGGGGCGGGCGGCGGCGAGGTCCGGGAGACGGCCTGCGACGGCGGGGGCGCCCACGCACCCGAGTACCAGGTGACGTCGGCCGTCGCGCAGCGCTCCCAGTGCCCGGCGTCGACTGCGCTCTACGTCCAGCTCGGCGGCGACAAGCCGGTGGGCTGCGCCCGTCCGCTGTGAGCACCGGCCGGGCGCAGCGGGGGACTTACGGCCGGAGCCCCGGCTCGCGTTCCACGTCCCGGCGGTCCAACTTCGCGTCGTACGAGGCGAGTGGCTTCGCCGCCGACGGGTTCCGCTGCACCGCCGTCGAGGCGACACCCGCCCAGTCCAGGATGCGGGCGGTGGCCAGGGTCTTCTGGTCGGAGACCAGGCCGGCCACGTTCGCACCGTGGTTCAGGCCGGGGGCCGTGAAGACGTACGCATCACGGGCGCCCGAGCCGAGCCGGAAACGCTCGGCACCCCACGGGTCGTTCTGGCCGTAGACGAAGAGCATGTGGTGCGCGTGGTGCCTGACCCAGGTGTCCACGTCCCGCATCGCCGACGGCTGGAACTTCATCGGGATGGCGCGGGGCACGAAGTTCCGGGGCGGCTGGTAGCCGTAGCGGACGTACTTCTTCTCGATGTACGGGAAGTGGATCGTGGGCGCGCCCAGCTGAGTACCCGCCTGGTAGTAGTACGGCGTGTACGGCTCGAGCCCCTGGTCCGTGTAGAAGGAGAAGCCGGAGATCGTGTCCACGGAGTTCCAGATCTCGTCGTCCGTGGCGTTCTTCGCGTCCGCCGGGATCGTGTCGCAGTCCTTCAGCAGGCTGTACTGCCAAAAGCCCCACACGTAGTCGAGGACGACGGCCTCGTAGGCCCGGTCGAGGCTGCCGATGGTGTTGAAGGTGTAGCCGTTGTCCGCCGCGTACTGCGCGTACTTCTTCTCCAGCGGCTCCCGGCGCACCAGCGCCTCGCGCTGCACGGCGTTCAGGCGGTCCCGGCACTCCTTCGTACCCACGCTCGTGAAGAAGCGGTCGTAGGCGGAGTCCTCGTTGTTCACGACGTCGTTCGGCGCGACGTACGCGACGACGCCGTCCATGTCCCGGGGGTAGAAGCGCTCGAAGTACGTCGCCGTCATACCGCCCTTGGAGCCGCCCGTGGCGATCCAGTTCTTGCTGTAGATCGGCTTGAGCGCCTCGAAGATGCGGTGCTGGTCGCTCGCCGCCTGCCAGATGTCGAGCTTCGACCAGTCCGCGGGCTGCGGACGGGAGGGGGTGAAATAGCGATACTCCATGGAGACCTGGTTGCCGTCCACGATCTGGGTCGGCTCACGGCGGCCCGGGGTCGTGGAGACGTTGTAGCCACCGGTGTAGAAGACGGTCGGCCGGGAGACGTCCTTGTGCAGCACAGTGATCCGCTGCTGGAACGTGCCCTTGGACGGGTGCCGGTGGTCGACCGGCTGGGTGTAGTTCAGGACGAAGAAGCGGTACCCGGCGTACGGCTTCTCCTCGATCAGGCTCATGCCGGGTATGGCGAGCAGCCGGTCCTTGATGTCCGTGTCGGCTGCGGCAGCGGTGGCCGCCGTCGCCGTACTCAGCGTGCCTATGAGCACTACGAGCGCCAGCAGCCATCTGAGCGCCTTGCGCATGCACTCTCCCCTTCAACGCGGATGTCCGCCGGAACCTAGCGGAGCAACCGCCCTGGCACCAGGGGAGGTTGGGGGAACCTGTGAATTGGCCAAAAGGGCCCTGACGGCTTCAGCCGCGCGTCAGCACAGGATCCAGCCCGAGCTGACCGAACCCGAGTCCACCGAACCGCGCACCCACACGCACCGGTGTCCGGCGTGCACGGTCACGGGACCCGCGTGGTGCCGGTACCGGCCGATGTCCGCCGCGGGGCGGCTGCCGCGCGCCTGCACACTGACCGACATGGGCCTGAGGCCGGACACCTTCTTCGCCACGGTCATCGCGCACACATAGCCGTCGCGCTTGTAGATCCACACCGAACCGGTGGAGAACGGGAGCGTGCGGACCTTGCGCCCGGAACAGAAGTCGGCCGCCTGCGCGTTCCCCGGGCTCGCCACCGCGAGCAGACCGGAGGCCGTCAGCACGGCCAGACCGAGCGCCAGGCGCCGGCGTATCGCACCACTGTCCACTGTTGCCCTCCCCGTGACGATCAGCGTACTGGTGTACGGACGCAGGACGTGTGCCGGATGGTTGCGTCGCGACGGTCCCGGACGGCGGTTCTTACGGGTTCCGGACGAAATCACCGCACTCCCGTCGTCCGGCCGGCCGAACGACGGGAGTGCCGGCGTCATGCCGTGGAGCCCACCGGCTCCTCCTGCTCGGGCTCGCCGATGAACGTCTGCCACAGCTGCGCGTACCGACCGCCGATCGCCAGCAGTTCCTCGTGGGTGCCGTCCTCGGTGACCCGCCCGTGGTCCATCACGACCACGCGGTCGGCGCGGGCGGCCGTAGTCAGCCGGTGGGCGACCACAAGCGTCGTACGGCGGCCGGCGAGACGGTCCGTCGCCTGGTTGACCTGCGCCTCGGTGGCCAGGTCGAGCGCGGCGGTCGCCTCGTCGAGCAGCAGGACGTCGGGGTCGACCAGTTCCGCGCGGGCCAGCGCGATCAACTGCCGCTGTCCGGCGGACAGGTTGCGGCCGCGCTCGGCGACCTCGTGCAGATAGCCGCCCTCCAGGGTGGCGACCATGTCGTGCGCGCCGACGGCCCGCGCCGCCGCCTCCACCTCGGCGTCGGTCGCGTCCGGACGTCCGTAGGCGATGGCGTCCCGGACGGTCCCCGCGAACAGGTACGCCTCCTGCGGGACGACGCCGAGCCGGTGCCGGTAGGAGGAGAGGTCGAGGGAGCGCAGATCGGTGTCGTCGACGAGCACCCGGCCGCGCGTCGGGTCGTAGAAACGGGCGACGAGCTTCACCAGGGTCGACTTGCCCGCACCCGTCTCGCCGACGAAGGCCACGGTCTGCCCGGCAGGGATCCTCAGGTCGACACCGCTGAGCGCCTCCTCGTCGTCGCCGTAGGCGAAGTCGACGCCCTCGAAGGTGATGTCGCCGCGCAGCGACGGCACCTCGAGCGGCTTCTCGGCGGCCTTCGTCGTGGTCGGCTCCCGCAGCAGTTCCTGGATACGGCCGAGCGAGACCGAGGCCTGCTGGTAGCCGTCGAAGACCTGGGACAGCTGCTGCACCGGCGCGAAGAACAGGTCGATATAGAGGAGATACGCGACCAGCGCGCCCGTCGTCAGTGTCCCCGCGTCCACCCGGTGCCCGCCCACGATCAGGACGGAGGCCGCGGCCACCGAGGACAGCAGCTGTACGAAGGGGAAGTACACAGAGATCAGCCACTGGCCGCGGATGCGCGCCTGGCGGTAGCTGTAGCTGCCCTCCGTGTACCGCCGCCCGCCGTCCTCCTCGCGCCTGAACGCCTGCAGGATCCGCAGCCCGGACACCGACTCCTGGAGATCCGCGTTGACCGTCGACACCCGCTCGCGGGCCAGCTCGTACGCCTTCACACTCGCCCGGCGGAAGAAGACGGTGGCCACGATCAGCGGCGGCAGTGTGGCGAAGACGACGAGCGCGAGCTGTACGTCGATCACCAGCAGCGCGACCATGATGCCGAAGAAGGTGACGACGGAGACGAAGGCGGTGACGAGGCCCGTCTGCAGAAACGTCGACAGCGCGTCCACGTCGGTCGTCATCCGGGTCATGATCCGGCCCGCCAGCTCCCGCTCGTAGTAGTCGAGTCCGAGCCGCTGGAGCTGGGCGAAGATCTTCAGCCGGAGTGCGTAGAGCACGCGTTCACCGGTTCGTCCGGTCATCCGTGTCTCACCGATCTGCGCCGCCCACTGCAACAGGACGGCGAGCAGCGCGAGCAGGGACGCGGCCCAGACCGCGCCGACGGCCATCCGGGAGACGCCCTGGTCGATGCCGTGCCGGATCAGGATCGGCAGCAGCAGGCCCATGCCCGCGTCGACGGCGACCAGGCCGAGGCTGGCGAGGAGGACCAGGCCGAAGCCGCGCAGCAGCCGGGTCAGTCCGTACGACTCCTCGGGCCGGATCGCACTTGCCTCGTCGATCTCCGGGGTGTCGTCGGCCGGCGGCAGCTTCTCCACCTGGGCGAGGAGCTCGGGAGTGGCGGGGGTGCCGGTCAGCGCGGGGTCCTTGGGCTCACGGTCACCGGTCCACAGGTGCGGCGTGACCCCGCGCTCGGCGTCGAACTCGGCGTCCAGCTCCTCCCGGACCGTGGTGTCCTCCTGCGGGGAGACGAGCGGCACATGGCCCGGGGAGACGCCGCCCAGCTCGTCGGGATCGGTCAGCAGCCGGCGGTAGAGGGCGGACCGCTCCTGGAGTTCCTCGTGCGTGCCGATGTCGGCGAGCCGGCCGCCGTCGAGGACGGCGATGCGGTCGGCGAGGTTGAGGGTCGAGCGCCGGTGGGCGATCAGCAGGGTCGTCCGGCCCTGCATGACCTGCTTCAGCGCCTCGTGGATCTCGTGCTCGACACGGGCGTCCACCGCGGAGGTCGCGTCGTCCAGGACCAGCAGCCGCGGGTCGGTGAGGATGGCACGGGCCAGCGCGACGCGCTGGCGCTGGCCGCCGGAGAGGGTCAGCCCGTGCTCGCCGACCGTGGTGTCGTACCCCTCGGGCAGCTCGGTGATGAAGCGGTCGGCCTGCGCGGCACGCGCGGCCTGCCGGATCTGTTCCTCGGTGGCGTCGGGGCGGCCGTAGGCGATGTTGTTGCGGACCGTGTCGGAGAAGAGGAAGGAGTCCTCGGGGACGAGGCCGATGGCGGAGCGCAGCGACCCGAGGGTCAGCTCGCGCACATCGTGGCCGCCGACAAGGACGGCGCCGTGCGTGACGTCGTAGAAGCGCGGCAGCAGCAGCGAGACCGTCGACTTGCCCGAGCCGGAGGAGCCGACGACGGCGAGGGTCTCACCGGGGCGGATCTCGAAGGAGAGGCCGTCGAGGACCGGCCGCCCGTCGCGGTAGGCGAAGGAGACGTCGTCGAACTCGACGGTCGCCGGAGCGTCGGCGGGCAGTTCCTTGGTGCCTTCCTTGAGCGAGGGCTCGGTGTCGATCAGTTCCAGCACCCGCTCGGCGCCCGCACGGGCCTGCTGGCCGACGGTGAGGACGACCGCGAGCATGCGCACCGGGCCGACGAGCTGGGCGAGGTAGGAGGAGAAGGCGACGAACGTGCCCAGCGTGATGTGGCCGTGCACCGCGAGCCAGCCGCCGAGCGCGAGCATGGCGACCTGGCCGAGGGCGGGCACGGCCTGCAGGGCGGGGGTGTACTTCGCGTTCAGCCGGATGGTGCGCAGCCGCCCCGCGAAGAGCCGGCGTCCGACTTCCCTCAGCTTCCCGGTCTCCTGCTCCTCCTGTCCGAAGCCCTTCACCACGCGTACGCCGCTGACGGCGCCGTCGACCACACCCGCCACGGCCGCGGCCTGGGCCTGGGCGTACCAGGTGGCCGGGTGCAGCCGGGTGCGGCTGCGCTTGGCGATGAACCACAGGGCGGGCGCGACGGCCAGTGCCACGAGCGTCAGCGGCAGTGACAGCCACGCCATGATCACCAGAGAGATCAGGAAGAGGAGGAGGTTCCCGATCGTCATCGGGAGCATGAACAGCAGTCCCTGGATCAGCTGGAGGTCGCTGGTGGCGCGGCCGACGACCTGGCCGGTGGACAGCTCGTCCTGACGCCGTCCGTCCAGCCGGGTGATCGTCGTGTACATCTCCGTCCGCAGGTCGTGCTGGACGTCGAGGGCGAGCCGTCCGCCGTAGTAGCGGCGGATGTAGGTGAAGACGTAGACGAGGACGGCCGCGCCGATAAGGGCGCCGGCCCAGGGCGCCATGGACCGGGTGTGCTTGCCGACCACGTCGTCGATGATCACCTTGGTGACCAGCGGGACGAGCGCCATGACGGCCATGCCGCCGAGGGAGGACCCCAGCGCGAGGACGACATCCGCCGGATGACGCCAGGCGTAGCCGGCGAGCCTCCACGCCCAACCTCGCGTTTCCCCCTGGTGCGCTGTCACGCCGGTGCCCTCCTCGAGACCTGATCTTCCGGAAGGCACCAACGCGAACCGAAGCGGATTTCATCCCTCCGCAACAATTCCGAGACCAAGGTCCCAGGAAGGGTGGTGCCCCGGACCTAGGACGCCGTGGCGTGCGGGAGACGGACGCGCAGGGAGTACAGACGGGTGATCTGTGCCGCGTTCTGGTTGTCGTCGCTGACCAGGAGGACGTTCAGCCGACCGTGCGAGGCGCCCGTGATCGTCATGCCCTCGATGTTGTCGAGGAGCGGGTTCGGCTGGGGCTGCTTGGCCGTCGCTCCCAGTGACGGGCAGTTCACGATGTCGGCCAGGAGCGTCTTTTTGACCAGGCGTACGCCGGTCTGCCCCGTGAGGTTCTCGATGCCGCTCGTGTCGGTGGCGTGGCGCAGGTCGGCCAGGTAGAGGCGGACGGTGTTGCCGTACCCGGCGGTGAACCCGCGCTCCAGGACCAGCAGACGCCCGTCGGGGGTCGCCGTGGTCTCGGAGACGCCGAGACCCGCATCCGCGCGGTAGCCGTACTGGGCCGCGAGCGCGAAGTGCCGCCCGTGCCGCGACCAGGTCTGGAAGCGCACGGTGCGGGCCGTGTCGCCGCTCAGCGAGCCCTCCATGCCGGCGAGCAGCCGGTGCCCGCCGGGCAGCAGCGTCAGGCCCTCGAAGGTCTGGTTCGAGGTGGCGCGCCCAGCCGGGGCGACCCGGAGGGAGTCCGGCACCGGCAGACGGTCGAGGATCTTGCCGTCGCGGGAGTAGCGGCGTACGGACGGCTCGGTCTCGGAGGTGACGAGACGGGTGCCGTCGCGGTCCACGACCAGCCCCTCGGAGTCGAGCGCGGCGCCGTTCTCGTCGGCGAGGTTCACCACGCTCGTGGGCGCGAAGGTCTTGCGGTCCAGGGTGAACAGCGAGGAGCGGTCGGAGAGCGCGGCGATCCGGCCGTCGCTGTCGATGGAGAGCGCGGAGAAGTTGCCGACGAACGTACCCTCGTACGTCGTCTTGTCCAGGGCGTCGGAGAAGCCCTTGATGTCGACGGTGGAGGAGCAGGCGTGCGCGGCCGTGCCGGTCGCTACGGCGGCGGGCCTGGCGGCGGCCGGCCAGGCGGCCGCCGCCAGGGTGGCGGTGACGGTGGCGAGAAGCATGCGCAGGCGCATGGCGCCACCGTAGGGCGAGCCGGTGGAGCGTGCATGGACTCGCCGTGAATCGACGGGAGCCGGACGTCAGCTCGCGGGAACCGCGGGCATGACCTCCTGCGGCGTGCTCGTGGGCACGTACGCGGTCGTGGCGGTGGTCGTCGGCACCAGATCCTTGTGGATGGCCTTGGCTACGTTCTGGATGGTGGTGACGCCGTAGCTCATGGTGCTGTTGTCCTGGGTGAGCACGGTGATCATGTAGTCGTGGCCGCGCCCGTTGAACGTGCCGACGCTGTGGATCCGCCAGCCGTGCGTGGCGCGCTGCAGCCAGCCGTTCTTGACGTGCACGGAGACGCCGGACGGGGCGCCCGCCGGGGTGCCCCAGCGCTGCGAGGAGATGACCTTCCCCATCAGCTTCAGGATGTACGCGCGGGAGTTGTCGCTCAGCACGGTGTTCTTGGCGGTGACGAGCTTGAGCAGCTTCTGCTCGTCCTGCACGGTGATCTGGGTCAGGCCCCAGTAGCCGTTCGCGCCCGGCTTGGTCTGGGTCATGCCGGCGGCCGTGAGGAAGCCCTTGATCTTCGTCAGGCCGAGCTGCTTCCACAGCGCGCTGGTGGCGTTGTTGTCCGACTTGGTGATCATCGCCGTGGTGAGGCTGACCTCACGAGAGGTCAGATAGCGGTTGTGCTTCTTGGCGTCCCACAGCAGCGTGGCGAGCACAGTGACCTTGACGACACTGGCCGAGTCGTAGGCACTGGTGGCGCGTAGCGAGCAGGTGGTGTTGGTGGAGCGGTCGTAGAGGCCGACCGCGACGGTCCCCTTGCGGCCCGCGAGCGCTGCGGTGATGTCCTTCTGCAGTTTGGCGGCCAGGCCCGCCTTGCCCGACGTACAGGCGACCGTCGGCGTGGCGGCAGCGGCCGGCGCGGCGCTCGCCACGAGCGGTATGAGCACCCCGGCACCGAGGCTCGCGCAGAGCACACGGGCGCGCCGGGACATCCGGTGAGTCATGGAGTCCCCATCTTCTTGGTGGAATCGGACGTGCCCCGGCACGTCCGAACTCATGACGCACGGACACGGGTGAATGGTTGTACGGAGGACGGCGCTTTCCCCGCTCCGCGCCCGCGGCTCCCTCTGCCGGCGGGGACGCCGCCCGGCGGCGCGCCCCTGACCCCCGTCCTGCCGGGGGCTGTTGCGATCATGGGCGGACGCGTCCGGAGCACGGGGAGGAAGAGGAAACAGTGAGCTATTGCCTGGAGATGAGCACCGGCGACATGCGCAGCGTCATGCGGCTGCTCACCGCGGTGGAGCCGACGCCGCAGCAGGAACGGCTGCTCGGGATCGTGCGTGAGAGGTGCGCGAAGACCGACGCCCGGTTCCACGACCAGGGCATCGATCTCGGAGTCTCCGTCGGCCAGGCGCTCGAAGAACTGCTGGAGGGCGCACCCAGCGTGGACGTGAGCCCCGCGTACACGTACGCCTTCCACGAGGTGGTGGCGTGCCACTTCTCCGACACCGTGGACCTCGGGTCATGGCGGCGGATGTCCTGGTTCCACTCCGTGGACGACGAGCTGGCCCGGCACGGCGTGCCGTCGGATCTGCGGCCGGGCACGTTCTTGTTCAGCGGGCCGCCGGTGGGGCTGCCGCACCCCGGCGACATCGTTCCGCAGATCGGCGTCCTGCCGGCCCCCCGTGCCGCCGCGCTCTGCGACGCGTACGAGGCGGTGCTGGACCGGCTGGATCCCGACCACCAGGGGACGGTCCGCAGGTTCGCCGAGGTGCTGCGTGTCGAGGCCGAGGAGTGGGAGAGTGCCCGGAGCCTCGGCCAGACGAACGACACGATCTTCTTCTGGTTCCGCTGATCCCGTCCGGGCCCTTGAATCCGTCTCCGGCGGTCCGATCCCTTGAGTCCGTCTCCGGCGATCAGGTTCTGGTCGGGCTGCGTCACTCCAGGTGCGTCGGGGCGAACATCCGCAGGACCGCCGGGAGGACGACCACCGAGGGGCCCGGCTGGGCAAGGGCCTTCGTGAGGTCGTCCTGAAGGGACTCCGGGGTGGTGCGGACCCCCGGGACACCGAAGGACTCGGCCAGCGCCACATAGTCAGGGCGGGCCAGCTCCGTCCCCGTGGCCTCACCGAAGGCGTCCGTCATGTACTCGCGCAGGATGCCGTAGCCGCCGTCGTCCACGATCAGCCACGTCACGTTCAGGTCGTACTGCCGTGCCGTCGCCAGCTCGGCGATGGAGTAGAGGGCTCCCCCGTCGCCCGAGACCGCGAGGACCGGGCGCGTCGGGTCCGCTACGGCCGCGCCCAGCGCCGCCGGGAAGCCGTAGCCGAGGCCGCCGGCGCCCTGCGCCGAGTGCATGGTGTTGGCGCCTCGCGGGTCGAAGGCCGACCACGCCCAGTACGCGAGGATCGTCATGTCCCAGAAGGACGGGGAGCCGGAGGGCAGGGCACGCCGCACCGACGCCAGCACCTGCTGCTCCAGGGTCAGTTCCTGGGACGCGATCCGCTCGGCGACCCGCGCCAGCAGCGCCCGCACGCGCTCGGGGGCCGCCGCGTCCTCCCGTACGGACACCGTTTCCAGCAGGGCCTGCAACGCCAGGCGTGCGTCCGCGTGGATGCCCAGGGCCGGCTGGTTGGACTCCAGCTTGCCGAGGTCCGCCTCGATCTGGATCACCCGGCCGCGCGGCTTGAACGTGTAGTAGTTCGAGGACAGTTCGCCGAGTCCGGAGCCGACCACCAGCAGGACGTCCGCGTCCTCGAGGAAGTCCGTGGTGTGGCGGTCCTCCAGCCAGGACCGGAGGGAGAGGGGGTGCTCCCAGGGGAAGGCGCCCTTGCCGCCGAAGGTGGTCACCACCGGGGCCTGGAGCCGCTCCGCGAGCGCCAGGAGCTTTCCGGAGGCGTCCGCCCGGACCACTCCCCCGCCCGCAATGATCGCCGGACGGGCGGCCTTGGAGAGCAACTCGGCGGCCACAGCGGTCAGTTCGGGGCGCGGCATCAGTTCCTTGGGGGCCGCGTCCATCGCCGTCACCACCGGCAGGCTCGTCTCCTCCAGCAGCACGTCCTGCGGGATCTCCACCCACACCGGCCCGTGCGGGGCCGTCAGCGCCGACGTCCACGCCTCCGCGATCGCCGACGGGATCTGGGACTGGGTGCGGACGGTGTGGACGGACTTGACCACGCCACGGAACGAGGCCGCCTGGTCGGGAAGTTCGTGGAGGTAGCCGTGGCGGCCGCCGCCCAGGCCCGCGGTCGGGATCTGGCTGCTGATCGCGAGGACCGGGGCCGAGGCCGCCGCCGCCTCCTGGAGCGCGGCCAGCGAGGTCAGCGCGCCGGGGCCGGTGGACAGGAGCAGCGGTGCCGCCTCGCCCGTGATCCGGCCGTACGCGTCAGCCGCGAAGCCCGCGTTGTTCTCCACCCGCAGTCCGACGTACCGCAGATCGGAGCGGCGCAACGCGTCGAACATGCCGAGTGCGTGCTGGCCGGGCAGTCCGAAGACCGTCGTCGCGCCCAGCCCGGCCAGCGTCTCCACGACCAGGTCCCCGCCGTTGCGGCCGGGGGGAGGGTTCAGCGCGGCCTCGGTCTGCGCCGCCGTCGGACGGAGGACCAGGTCGTGGTCGTGGGTCACTTGGTCTCGGTCTCCTCACCGGCGCGGGCGGCCGCGATCTGCCGGGTCATGATGGTCGTGAGTTCGTACGCGGTGTGCGACGCGGCCACCGACGTGATCTCCGCGTGGTCGTATGCGGGCGCCACCTCGACGACGTCCGCCGAGACGAGGTTGCAGGAGGCAAGGCCGCGCAGGATCTCCAGCAGCTCGCGCGAGGTCATGCCGCCGGCCTCGGGCGTGCCCGTCCCGGGGGCGTGGGCCGGGTCGAGGCAGTCGATGTCGATGGAGATGTACAGCGGGCGGTCGCCGATGCGCTGGCGGAGCTGGTCGGCGACCTCGTCCGCGCCGCGCCGGTAGATGTCGGCGGAGGTGACGATGCCGAAGCCCATCTTCTCGTCGTCGGTGAGGTCCTGCTTGCCGTACAGCGGGCCGCGGGTGCCGACGTGGGAGAGCGCGGAGGTGTCGAGGATGCCCTCCTCGACGGCGCGGCGGAACGGGGTGCCGTGCGTGTACTCGGCGCCGAAGTACGTGTCCCAGGTGTCGAGGTGGGCGTCGAAGTGCAGCAGTGCCACGGGGCCGTGCTTCTTCGCGACCGAGCGCAGCAGGGGCAGCGCGATGGTGTGGTCGCCACCGAGCGTCATCAGGCGGGCGCCCGTGCCGAGCAGCTCGTCGGCGGCGGCCTCGATGGTCTCCACCGCCTCGTTGATGTTGAAGGGGTTCACCGCGATGTCGCCGCCGTCCGCGACCTGGGCCAGCGCGAAGGGGGAGGCGTCCTGTGCCGGGTTGTACGGGCGCAACAGGCGGGACGCCTCACGGATCGCGTTGCCGCCGAAGCGGGCGCCGGGACGGTAGGAGACGCCCGAGTCGAACGGCACGCCGACCACCGCGACGTCGGCGGTGCCGACCTCGTCGAGGCGGGGCAGCCGGGCGAAGGTCGCCGGACCCGCGTACCGCGGGATGCGGGACGAGTCGACGGGGCCGCGGGGCCGGCTCGCGCCTGCGGTGTTCTCGGTGCTGCTCATCGTCGGACTCCTCCGGGTCTTGCGTGATTCTTCCAGTGTCGCGGACGCCACGGCGGGGCCCGCACGGCCCGGCAGCCGCCGGGCTGCCGGGCCGAAGCAACGGGGCTAGACGCCCACGGCCGCCGGCTCCTCCGTGTGCGCCGCGCCGCGTCCCGCCAGCCGCTCGCGCCAGGTGGCCAGCACCGCCTCGTCCGTCGGCTTCGTCGCGAGCGACACCACGACGTACGCCGCCAGCGACGCCAGCAGTCCGTAGTAGACGGGCTCGTTCGCGAGGATGCCGTAGGACGCCATCAGGCCGATGACGGCGAGACCGCCGACCACCACCGAGGCGAGGGCGCCGTGCACGGTGCCGCGCTTCCAGAGCAGTCCGCCCAGGATCGGCACGAGCAGGCCGCCGACGAGCAGGTTGTACGCGACGGTGAGCGCCTCGACCACGTTGTCGATCGCGATGGCCGTACCGATGACGCCCACCCCCATGATCAGGATGAAGGCGCGGTTGCCCTTGACCTCGTCGTGCACGCCCTCGTCGCCGCGCACGGCACCGCGCAGCCGCGACCAGATGTCGTTGTTGGCGACAGTCGCGCACGCGATGAGCGCGCCGGAGGAGGTCGACATCACCGCGGCCAGGGCGGCGGCCAGCACCAGCCCCCTGACACCCACGGGAAGTTCGTGCTTGACGATGGTCGCGAAGGCGTCGTCGGGGCTGCCCAGGTTCGGGTAGAGGACCTTGGTCGCGGTGCCGATGACGGCACCGGCGAGCGCGTAGGCCAGGCAGTAGGTACCGGCCACCGTGCCGCCCCACTTGGCGGTCTTGTCGCTGCCCGCGGTGAACACGCGCTGCCAGATGTCCTGCCCGATCAGCATGCCGAACGTGTAGATCAGGACATAGGTGAAGATCGTCTCGCCGCCGATGCCCAGCGGGTCGAAGTACGTGGTCGGCAGCTTGGCCTTCATCTCGCTGAAGCCGCCGGCCCTGACGACCGCGACGGGCAGCAGCAGGAGCAGGACGCCGATGGTCTTCACCACGAACTGCACCATGTCGGTGAGCGTGATGGACCACATGCCGCCGAGCGTCGAGTACGCGACGACGATGGTGCCGCCGAGGATGATCGCGACGGTCCGGTTCATGTCGAAGAGGACGTCGAAGATGGTGGCGTAGGCGATGGTCGAGGTGACCGCCAGCATGAGGGTGTACGCCCACATGACCAGGCCCGATATCACCCCGGCCCGGCCGCCGTACCGCAGGTCGAGCATCTCGGAGACGGTGTAGACCTTCAGGCGGGCGATGCGCGCGGAGAAGAAGACCGACAGGGCGAGCAGACCGAGGCCGATGGTGAACACCATCCACGCGCCGGAGAGCCCGTACTGGTAGCCGAGACCGACGCCACCAATGGTGGACGCGCCGCCGAGGACGATCGCCGCCATGGTGCCGGAGTACATCGCGGGCCCGAGCCGGCGGCCCGCGACGAGGAAGTCACTCTTGGACTTGGCGCGGCGCATGCCCCACCAGCCCATGGCCAGCATGCCGGCCAGATAGACGACGATCACTGTGTAGTCGACGGCCATGCGGGGTCTCCTTCGCGCACTTTCCGGTGGCGTGTCGTGCAGATGCGTGGGGGGCGGGGGGCGCCGGCAGCTCCTCGCGGGGACATCCGCCCGTACCCGCGGCTGCCGGTCTGGACCGACCCTAGGTGGCCGGAAAGCGACTGCGAAGTGTACGTTTCATCCATTCAAGCGGACGGGGATGGAGGGTACGCACACATGCCGGACGCATCCTCACCAACGGTGCCGCCCACCCCGCCCATCCCGCTGTCGGCGCTGCTGGCCCGGGAGGACCTGGCTCTGCGCCAGATCGCCGGACCGGCCGACCCCGGCATCGTCATCCACTGGGCGCACACATCGGAGATGGCCGACCCCTACCCGTATCTGCTCGGCGGCGAGCTGCTGCTGACGGCGGGCGTGCACGTGCCCGGGCCGGCCGGCTCGGGCGGCTACTTCGACGAATACGTCTCCCGGATCGTGGCGGCCGGCGGCGCGGCCCTCGGTTTCGGCCTCGCCCCGGTGCACGACACGGTGCCCCGGACCTTGGTGACGGCCTGCGACGCGCAGGGGCTGCCGCTCCTCGAGGTGCCGCCGCAGACCACCTTCTCCGGCGTGGCCCGCGCCGTCTGGCAGCTGATGGCCCAGGCCCGCCTGGCCGAGCTGCGCCGGGTGACGGAGGCCCAGCAGAGTCTGGCGGCCGCCGCCTCCCGCCCGGACCCGGTGCCGTCCGTGCTGCGGCAGCTGGCCCAGCGGGTGGGCGGCTGGTCGGTGCTCTACGGGCCCGACGGGAGCCGGACCGCGGCGGCGGGCCGGGAGCCGGGGCCCGAGGCGCGGGCGGCGATGGCGGAGCTGGCGCAGGTCGTGCGGCCCGCCGGGGCGGCGCCACGGCCGCCGTCCCGTTCCGCGGCGGCCGAGCAGCCGGACGGTCCCGCGGGGGCGGTCCGCCCGCAGCCGGCCGGGAGACCTGCGCCGTCCTCCGCCGCCGACACCGTCGCCGGGACCCATCTGGCCGCCTACGCCCTCGCCCCCGGTCAGGGCTTCGTCCTCGGTGTGGCCTCCCCGCAGCGCGACACCGGTGACCACACCATCGCCTCGGTGGCCGCGGTCCTCCTCTCCCTCCTCACCGGCGAGCACCGGAGCGGCACGGGTGCCGCGCGTTCGTCGGCGCTCGTTCGGCTGCTGCTGGGAGCCGCGCCGGAGGAGGTGGCGCCGCTGCTCGGGACCGAGCGGTGGCTCGTCGTCCACGCCCGGCCGGACGCACCGCCCGCCGGGGCCACCGGGCCGCGCCCGGCCGGCACGGACCCCCACGGCGGCATGCCCGTCTCCGCGCTCGGCGCCGCGCTCGGATCCACACTGATCGACGTCACGGAGGGGATCGTCAGGGTCCTCGTCCCGGCCGACCGCGAACCGGCGCCGCAACCCGGCTGGACCCTCGGCATCAGCGCTCCCGCCGCCCCGCACGACTGGCCCTCCGCCGACGCCCAGGCGGCCCGCGCCCTGGCCCGCGCCCGCGCCACCCGCGCGGCCCTGGTCCGGCACGGCAACCGCCACGGCCTCGCCGACCTCGTCCCCCGCGAAGAGGCCGAGGCGCACGCCCGCGCCCTCCTCGCCCCGATCGACACCACCCCCGCGCTCACCGAGACCCTGCGCACCTGGCTCTCCCTGCACGGCAGCTGGGACCGCACCGCGGTGGCCCTCTCGGTGCACCGCAACACGGTCCGGCAGCGCATTGCCCGCTGCGCGACGCTACTGAACGCGAACCTGGATGATCCGGACATACGGATGGAACTGTGGTTCGCGCTGAAACAGCCGGGACAGGGCTGTCGGACCGACCTTGCCCGGCGCTGAGTGACGCACGTCCCACGGTGCGGAACGCCGGCCGGCCACGCGGAGCGCACCGGCAGAATGGGGGGCATGCCGATACCCGGGACCCCCAGCCGCGCCGAGCTCGTCGACCACCTCGTACAGACCCGTATCGCGGGCGACGTCGCCACGCCCCGCGAGAACAACCTCTCCCACTACCGCAAGCTCGCGAACGGCGACCGCAACTTCTGGCTGGGCCTGGAGCTCGGGGACCGCTGGACCGACGAGCAGGACGTGCTCGCGGTCATGGCGGAGCGCTGCGGCGTCAACGACGACCCCGAGTACCGCTACGGGCAGGACACCATCGATCCCGAGCTGACCGTCGACGCCCTCGACCGCTTCGCGGCCCGTCTGCGCAAGGCCGCCGCCGGCGAGCAGCGCGTCCTGCTGGCCACCGGCCACCCCGGCGGCCTCCTCGACGTCCACCGGGCCACCGCCGCCGCGCTGCGCACCGCCGGCTGCGAGATCGTCGTCATCCCGGAGGGCCTCCAGACGGAGGAGGGCTACGTCATGCAATTCGCCGACGTGGCCGTCCTGGAGCACGGCGCCACCCTCTGGCACACGCACTCCGGCGAGCCGATGCGCGCGATCCTGAAGGGCCTGCAGGCCGAGGGCCGCGCCCTGCCCGACCTGGTCGTCGCCGACCACGGCTGGGCGGGCTGCGCGGGCCAGATGGGCATCGACTCCGTCGGCTACGCCGACTGCAACGACCCGGCCCTGTTCCTCGCCGAGGCCGAGGGCACGGTCCAGGTGACGGTCCCTATCGACGACCATGTCACGAGCCCCCGCCACTACGACCCGATGACGGCGTACCTGCTCAATGCGGCGGGGCTGGCCTGAGCGATCCGGAAGGTCGTACTCCGACCAGCCGACGGCTAGATCATCGCAAGCTTGCCTCTCGCTCGTCGGGCCCCGTATCGACCCGGAGTTGATCCGGCGCGACTGAGCCGACTCCGGGTCGGGGCAACACAACGGGGGGGCGCCCGAGCGGGCGAGCCCCCTTCCGGCCTCGCGGCGTCACCGCGGGACCCGGACCACACCTTCCTGGATCACCGAGATCGCCAGCCGCCCGTCCTGGGTGTAGATGCGGGCCTGGCCGAGGCCGCGGCCGCCGTACGCCGACGGGGACTCCTGGTCGTACAGAAGCCACTCGTCGGCCCGGAACGGGCGGTGGAACCACATCGCGTGGTCCAGCGAGGCCCCGACGACATCGCCGACGGCCCAGCCGCCGCGTCCGTGCGCGAGCAGGACGGAGTCGAGGAGCGTCATGTCGGACACGTATGTGGCGAGGACGACATGCAGCAGGGGGTCGTCGACCAGCTTGCCGTTGGTACGGAACCACACCTGGGAGTGCGGTTCGCGCGGCTCGCCGAACTTGCCGTACGGCGGCTCGTCGACATAGCGCAGATCGACCGCCTCGCGCGCCTCGCGGAACCGTTCCACCACATCGGGCGGAAGGTGGTCGTAGCCGCGCATCCGCTCGTGCGAGGTGGGCAGCGTCTCCGGGTCGGGCGCGGGCGGCATCGGGGCCTGGTGGTCGAGGCCTTCCTCGTACGTCTGGAAGGATGCCGAGAGGTGGAAGATCGGCTGTCCGTGCTGGATCGCCACGACACGGCGCGTGGTGAAGGAGCGGCCGTCACGGATGCGGTCCACGGTGTAGACGATGGGCGCGCCCGCGTCCCCCGGACGCAGGAAGTACGCGTGCAGGGAGTGGGCGGACCGGTCGTGGGGGACCGTCCGTCCGGCGGCGACCAGCGCCTGGGCCGCCACCTGCCCGCCGAAGACGCGCGGGACGACGGCGGACCGGGACTGACCGCGGAAGATGTCCTCCTCGATCTGCTCCAGGTCGAGCAGATCGAGGAGGGACTGCAGTGCCTGACTCATGAGGTCAGTTGTATCCGGCAGACTTTTCGCGGACCTTACAGGCCCATGTCCTTGGCGATGATCGTCTTCATGATCTCGCTGGTGCCGCCGTAGATGCGGTTGACGCGGTTGTCGGCGTACAGACGGGCGATCGGGTACTCGTTCATGTAGCCGTAGCCGCCGTGCAGCTGGAGGCAGCGGTCGATGACGCGGTGCGCGACCTCGGTGCAGAACAGCTTGGCGCTCGCGGCCTCGGCCGGGGACAGCTCACCGGCGTCGAGGGCCTCCAGGGCGCGGTCGGCGACCGCCTCGGCGGCGTCCACCTCGGCCTGGCAGCCGGCCAGCTCGAACTTGGTGTTCTGGAAGTGGGCGACCGGCTTGCCGAAGACGGTGCGGTCCTGCACGTACTGCTTGGCGAACCGGACGGCGGCCTTGGCCTGCGCATAGGCGCCGAAGGCGATGCCCCAGCGCTCGGAGGGCAGGTTGGCCCCGAGGTAGTAGAAGCCCTTGTTCTCCTCGCCGAGGAGGTCCTCGACCGGGACCTTCACGTCGACGAACGCCAGCTCGGCGGTGTCGGAGGTCTTCAGGCCGAGCTTGTCGAGCTTGCGGCCGACGGAGTAGCCCTCGGACTTGGTGTCCACGGCGAACAGGGAGATGCCGTGGCGGCGGTCCTCGGCGGTCGCCGGGGAGGTACGGGCGCAGACGATGACCCGGTCGGCGTGCACGCCGCCGGTGATGAAGGTCTTGGCGCCGTTGAGGACGTAGTGGGTGCCGTCCTCGGAGAGCTTGGCGGTGGTCTTCATGCCCGCGAGGTCGGAGCCGGTGCCCGGCTCGGTCATCGCGATGGCCCACATCTCCTCGGCGGAGACGAACTTCGGAAGGAAGCGCTTCTTCTGCTCGTCGGTCGCGAGCATCTTGATGTAGGGCAGGGCGAGCAGCACGTGCACGCCGGAGCCGCCGAAGTTGACGCCCGCGCGGGCGGTCTCCTCGTACTGGATCGCCTCGAACTTGTGCGTGTCCAGGCCGGCGCCGCCGAACTCCTCCGGGACGTTGATGCCGAAGAGTCCCAGCTCGGCCAGCTTGTAGTAGAACTCGCGCGGCGCCTGGCCGGCGGCGAACCACTCGTCGTAGACCGGTACGACCTCGGCCTCGATGAAGGCGCGCAGGGTCTCCCGGAATGCCTCGTGATCCTCGTTGAACACCGTACGGCGCACCGCCGCCACCTCCACCTGGCTCTGTCTAAGCGCTTGCTCAGACTGAACCGTACCGGCGGGTACGGACACCCGTCCAGGGGAGCAGACCCGTAACGCTCGTCACGCTTGCGGAGCAGCCCGCTCAGTCCTGCCTGGCCGCCGCGAACGCCCCCCTCGCCATCCGGTGCAGCAGCTCGGCCGTCACCGCACGCCCCGGCAGGGCACCCGGCCGCCCGAGGTGGGGAGTCGAGTTCAGCAGGCCGAACACCGAGTGCACGGCCGAGCGGGCGGTCGGCTCGGTCAGGCCCGGATACACCTCACGGACGACCTCCACCCACAGCTCCACGTACTGCCGCTGAAGCTGCCGCACGAGCTTGCGGTCGCTGTCCCGGAGGCGGTCCAGCTCCCGGTCGTGCAGGGTGATCAGGGGACGGTCGTCGAGCGCGAAGTCGATGTGCCCCTCGATCAGCGAGTCGAGGACCGTCTCGGGGTCGCGCCCCTCGGGTCCCCCGTCGGCCTCGGCGACCCGTCGCCTCGCCCCGGTCAGCAGCTGCCCGCTGATGCCCACGAGCAGCTCGGCGAGCATCGCGTCCTTGCCCGCGAAGTGCCGGTACAGACCGGGTCCGCTGATGCCGACCGCGGCCCCTATCTCGTCGACCCCTACACCGTGGAAGCCGCGCTCGGCGAAGAGCCGGGCGGCCTCTTTCAGGATCTGCTCACGACGGGTGGGTGCGTCGGTTCTCGTGGCCATGAAATCGATTCTAGACAGGGAGGTTAGCGCTCGTTAACCTGGAGGAAATGCGTTAACGCTCATTAACAAGGTGAGGGGACCGCAGGATGCTGGAGGCACCGGAGCTGACGAGCGCGGCCGATCCCGCGTCGGAGGCCTGGCGGGCCAATGAAGAGGCGCACCGCGCGCTCGGCGAGGAGCTGCGGGCCAAGCTGGCCGCGGCCCGGCTCGGCGGCGGCGAGAAGGCCCGTGCGCGCCACACGGCGCGCGGCAAGCTGTTGCCGCGCGACCGCGTGGACACCCTGCTGGACGCGGGGTCGCCCTTCTTGGAGCTGGCGCCCCTCGCCGCCGACGGGATGTACGACGGGCAGGCGGCCGCCGCCGGGGTGATCGCCGGGATCGGGCGGATCAGCGGCCGCGAGTGCGTGGTCGTGGCCAACGACGCCACGGTCAAGGGCGGCACCTACTACCCGATGACGGTGAAGAAGCACCTGCGCGCCCAGGAGGTGGCGCTCGAGAACCGCCTTCCCTGTGTGTATCTGGTCGACTCCGGAGGCGCCTTCCTGCCCATGCAGGACGAGGTGTTCCCCGACCGCGAGCACTTCGGGCGGATCTTCTACAACCAGGCCCGCATGTCCGGCGCCGGCATCCCCCAGATCGCCGCGGTGCTCGGATCCTGCACGGCCGGCGGGGCGTACGTCCCGGCGATGAGCGACGAGGCCGTGATCGTGCGCAACCAGGGCACGATCTTCCTGGGCGGCCCGCCCCTGGTGAAGGCGGCCACCGGTGAGGTGGTGACGGCCGAGGAGCTGGGCGGCGGCGAGGTCCACTCGCGGGTGTCGGGCGTGACCGACCACCTCGCGGAGGACGACGCGCACGCGCTGCGGATCGTGCGGACCATCGTCTCGACCCTCCCCGCGCGCGGGCCGCTGCCCTGGGAGGTCGTCCCGTCGACGGAACCCAAGGTCGATCCGTTCGGCTTGTACGGTGCGGTGCCGGTCGACTCGCGCACGCCCTACGACGTACGCGAGGTCATCGCGCGCGTGGTGGACGGTTCGCGCTTCGCCGAGTTCAAGGCGGAGTTCGGGCAGACGCTCGTCACCGGCTTCGCCCGCATCCACGGCCACCCGGTCGGGATCGTCGCCAACAACGGCATCCTGTTCTCCGAGTCCGCCCAGAAGGGCGCCCACTTCATCGAGCTGTGCGACCAGCGCGGCATCCCGCTGGTCTTCCTGCAGAACATCTCCGGCTTCATGGTCGGCCGCGACTACGAGGCGGGCGGCATCGCCAAGCACGGGGCCAAGATGGTCACGGCGGTCGCCTGCACACGCGTACCGAAGCTCACGGTGGTCGTCGGCGGCTCGTTCGGCGCGGGCAACTACTCGATGTGCGGCCGGGCGTATTCGCCGCGCTTCCTGTGGATGTGGCCGAACGCGAAGATCTCGGTGATGGGCGGCGAGCAGGCCGCGTCGGTCCTCGCGACCGTCAAGCGCGACCAGTTGGAGGCCCGCGGGGAGTCCTGGCCCCTGGAGGACGAGGAGGCCTTCAAGGCCCCGATCCGCGCCCAGTACGAACAGCAGGGGAACGCCTACTACGCGACGGCCCGACTGTGGGACGACGGCGTGATCGACCCGATGGAGACCCGGCAGGTGCTGGGCCTGGCCTTGACCGCCTGTGCCAACGCCCCACTGGGCGAACCCGGCTTCGGCGTCTTCCGGATGTGAGGGGGATCCATGTTTGACACGGTGCTTGTGGCCAACCGGGGCGAGATCGCGGTGCGCGTCATCCGTACCCTGCGCTCGCTCGGCGTGCGCTCGGTGGCCGTCTTCTCCGACGCGGACGCCGACGCCCGGCACGTCCGGGAGGCCGACACGGCGGTACGGATCGGGCCGGCGCCCGCGGCCGAGAGCTATCTGTCCGTGGAGCGGCTGCTGGAGGCCGCGGCACGGACCGGCGCCCAGGCGGTGCACCCGGGGTACGGCTTCCTCGCGGAGAACGCCGCGTTCGCGCGGGCGTGCGCGGAGGCGGGCCTGGTCTTCATCGGGCCTCCCGCGGAGGCGATCTCGCTCATGGGCGACAAGATCCGCGCCAAGGAGACGGTGCAGGCGGCCGGGGTCCCCGTCGTCCCGGGATCGAGCGGGAGCGGGCTCACGGACGCCGAGCTGGCCGACGCCGCCCGGGAGATCGGCATGCCGGTGCTGCTGAAGCCGAGCGCGGGCGGCGGCGGCAAGGGCATGCGGCTGGTGCGGGAGCCGGAGAAGCTCTCCGACGAGATCACCGCCGCGCGCCGCGAGGCCCGGGCGTCCTTCGGCGACGACACACTCCTCGTGGAGCGCTGGATCGACCGGCCCCGCCACATCGAGATCCAGGTGCTGGCCGACGCCCATGGGAACGTGGTGCACCTGGGCGAGCGCGAGTGCTCCCTCCAGCGCCGCCACCAGAAGATCATCGAGGAGGCACCCAGCGTCCTCCTCGACGAGGCCACCCGCTCGTCGATGGGCGCGGCGGCCGTTCAGGCGGCCCGCTCGTGCGGCTATCGCGGCGCGGGCACGGTGGAGTTCATCGTCCCGGGCGGCGACCCCTCCGCGTACTACTTCATGGAGATGAACACCCGCCTCCAGGTGGAGCACCCGGTCACCGAGATGGTCACCGGTCTCGACCTGGTGGAGTGGCAGCTGCGGGTGGCCGCGGGAGAGCCCCTGCCCTTCGGGCAGGAGGACGTCACGCTCACCGGACACGCGGTGGAGGCCCGTATCTGTGCCGAGGACCCGGCCCGCGGCTTCCTCCCCTCCGGCGGGCGGGTGCTGTCGCTGCACGAGCCGCAGGGCGACGGGGTGCGCACCGACTCGGGCCTGACCGAAGGCACCGAGGTGGGCAGCCTGTACGACCCGATGCTGTCGAAGGTCATCGCGTACGGCCCGGACCGCGCGACCGCGCTGCGCAAACTGCGGGCGGCCCTGGCGCAGACCGTCACCCTGGGCGTGCAGACGAACGCCGGTTTCCTGCGCCGTCTGCTGGCCCATCCGGCGGTCGTGGCGGGCGAGTTGGACACCGGGCTGGTGGAGCGCGAGGTGGACGGCCTGGTACCGGCCGAGGTGCCGGACGAGGTGTACGAGGCCGCGGCGGCCGTCCGCCTGGAGGCACTGCGACCGCGGGGCGAGGGCTGGACGGATCCGTTCTCCGTGCCGAGCGGCTGGCGGCTGGGCGGCGAACCCAAGCCGGTGTCCTTCCCGCTGCGGGTCCTGGAGCCGCTGGAGTACGCACCCCGGGGCAGCCACACGGTCACCGAGGACTCGGTGTCCGTCGTCCTGGACGGTGTCCGCCACACCTTCCACCGCGCCGCCGACTGGCTCGGCCGCGACGGCGACGCCTGGCACGTGCGCGACCACGACCCGGTCGCCGCGTCGCTCACCGGTGCCGCCCGCTCCGGTACCGACTCGCTGACCGCGCCCATGCCCGGCACGGTCACCGTCGTGAAGGTGGCCGTCGGGGACGAGGTGGCCGCGGGGCAGAGCCTGCTGGTGGTCGAGGCGATGAAGATGGAGCACGTCATCTCCGCCCCGCACGCGGGGACCGTCGCGGAACTCGACGTCACCCCGGGCACGACGGTCGCCATGGACCAGGTGCTGGCCGTGATCGCGCCGCACGAGGACGACAGCGTGGAGACGGAGGGGAAGGAATGACCGCTCAGGGACTTCCCATGGTCGTACCGTCCGAGGACCTGCCCCCACGGGTCAGGATCCACGAGGTGGGCGCGCGTGACGGACTGCAGAACGAGAAGCGCACGGTCCCGACGGAGGTGAAGGCGGAGTTCATCCGCCGGCTCGCCGACGCGGGCCTGACCACCATCGAGGCCACCAGCTTCGTCCACCCCGAGTGGGTGCCCCAACTCGCGGACGCGGAGGAGTTGTTCCCGCTCGTCCACGAGCTGCCGGTGGCCCTTCCCGTCCTCGTCCCGAACGCGCGCGGGCTGGACCGCGCCCTCTCGCTCGGCGCCAAACGGATCGCCGTCTTCGCCAGCGCCACCGAGTCCTTCGCCAAGGCCAATCTCAACCGCACGGTGGACGAGGCCCTGGCCATGTTCGACCCGGTGGTTCGGCAGGCCAAGGACCGCAAGGTGCACGTCCGCGGCTATCTGTCGATGTGCTTCGGCGACCCCTGGGAGGGCCCCGTCCCCATCCACCAGGTCGTCCGGGTCAGCAAGGCGCTCATGGACATGGGCTGCGACGAGCTGAGCCTCGGCGACACGATCGGCGTGGCGACACCGGGCCATGTCCTCAACCTGCTCTCCGAACTGAACGAGGAGGGCGTGCCGACCAGCACGATCGGTGTCCACTTCCACGACACCTACGGCCAGGCGCTCGCCAACACCCTGGCCGCGCTCCAGCACGGCGTGACGACCGTCGACTCCTCCGCGGGCGGCCTCGGCGGCTGCCCGTACGCGAAATCCGCCACCGGAAACCTCGCCACCGAAGACCTCGTGTGGATGCTTCAGGGCCTCGGCATCGAGACCGGGGTCGATCTGGGCCGGCTCACCGCCACGAGCGTGTGGATGGCCGCCCACCTGGACCGGCCCAGCCCGTCCCGCACCGTCCGAGCCCTCTCCCACAAGGAGTGAATCCCATGGACCACCACCTCTCCCCCGAGCTGGAGGAACTCCGGCGCACGGTCGCGGAGTTCGCTCGCGACGTCGTGGCACCCAAGATCGGCGACTTCTACGAGCGCCATGAGTTCCCGTACGAGATCGTCCGCGAGATGGGCCGCATGGGCCTGTTCGGGCTGCCGTTCCCGGAGGAATACGGCGGCATGGGCGGCGACTATCTGGCGCTGGGCATCGCGCTGGAGGAACTGGCCCGTGTGGACTCCTCGGTGGCCATCACCCTGGAAGCGGGCGTCTCCCTGGGCGCGATGCCTCTGCACCTCTTCGGCACCGAGGAGCAGAAGCGCGAGTGGCTGCCCCGGCTGTGCGCGGGCGACATACTGGGCGCCTTCGGCCTCACCGAGCCGGACGGCGGCAGCGACGCCGGAGCGACCCGTACGACGGCCCGCCTGGACGCGGACACGAACGAGTGGGTGATCAACGGCACGAAGTGCTTCATCACCAACTCGGGCACGGACATCACGGGTCTGGTCACGGTCACGGCGGTCACCGGCCGCAAGCCGGACGGCAAGCCGCAGATCTCCTCGATCATCGTCCCGTCCGGCACGCCTGGCTTCACGGTGGCGGCGCCGTACTCGAAGGTCGGCTGGAACGCCTCGGACACCCGTGAGCTGTCCTTCCAGGACGTCCGCGTCCCCGCCGCCAACCTGCTCGGCGAGGAAGGCCGCGGCTACGCCCAGTTCCTGCGCATCCTGGACGAGGGCCGCATCGCCATCGCGGCGCTGGCGACCGGTCTGGCCCAGGGCTGCGTGGACGAGTCGGTCAAGTACGCCAAGGAACGCCAGGCCTTCGGCCGGCCGATCGGCGCCAACCAGGCCATCCAGTTCAAGATCGCCGACATGGAGATGAAGGCCCACACGGCCCGACTGGCCTGGCGCGACGCCGCCTCCCGCCTGGTCTCCGGCGAACCCTTCAAGAAGGAGGCGGCCCTGGCGAAGCTCTACTCGTCCACGGTCGCCGTCGACAACGCCCGCGACGCCACCCAGATCCACGGCGGCTACGGCTTCATGAATGAGTACCCGGTGGCCCGCATGTGGCGGGACTCCAAGATCCTGGAGATCGGCGAGGGCACGAGCGAGGTGCAGCGGATGCTGATCGCCCGGGAGCTGGGGCTGGTGAGCTGACCCACCCGCGACCGCGGGTTCACCGCGCGCGGAGCGTGGAGTACGCGAAGATGCGCGCGATCGCCGGCGAACGCACGGCGTAGGCGAGGCACTTGAAGGGGTCGGACGGCCGGGATCGGCCGTCCGACCCCTTCCTGGCTGTGGCAAGCCTGATGAAGCGCCCTCAGCCGTGTATCCGCAAGCAGCCGGACGTGGGTTCGCCCCTCACCACCCCGGCCCAGCACAACGGACTGTCGGGTTTTCCGCCGTCCGGACCCCTGCCCTCTCGACAAAAACTAAGGTTAGGCTAACCTTCCTTTGACCCAATCGGCGGACGCTCCGCCCCGTTCGAAGGCAGCCACACTCATGTCCCATGCTCGTGCCACCCGTCTCTCCCGCCGCGGCATCCTCGCCGCCGGCGGCGCCCTCGGCCTCGGTGCCGCGCTCGCGGCCTGCGGTGACGACAAGGGCAAAAGCAGCGGCTCGGGCGGCGGGAAGGCCGCGGCCACGTCCGGACCCTGGTCGTTCAAGGACGACCGCGGGCAGACGGCCAAGGCGGACAAGACCCCGTCGAGCATCGTCGCCTTCGTGGGCGCCGCCGCCGCCCTCCACGACTACGGCATCGACGTGAAGGGCGCCTTCGGGCCGACGAAGACCAAGGACGGCAAGGCCGACGTCCAGGCCGGCGACCTCGACATCAGCAAGGTCACGATCCTCGGCAACGAGTGGGGCCAGTTCAACATCGAGAAATACGCGGCCCTCACTCCCGACCTGCTCGTCACCACGATGTTCGACGATGCGGGCACCCTCTGGTACGTGCCCGACGAGTCCAAGAAGAAGATCCTCGCCGTCGGTGCGCCGAGCGTCGGCATCTCCGTCTACGACCGCCAGATGACCGAGCCGCTGCAGCGCATGCTCGACCTCGCGAAGTCGCTCGGCGCGGACACCGCTTCGGCGAAGATCACCCAGGCGAAGAAGCGGTTCGAGGACGCGGCCGCCCGGCTGCGGGCGGCCACCAAGACCAATCCCGGCATCAAGGTGCTGGCGGGCTCCGCGAGCCAGGACATCTTCTACGTCTCCGGCTCCAACCTCTCCATCGACCTGGAGTACTTCAAGGCACTCGGCGTGGACTTCGTCGAGCCCTCCGCCTCGGTGCTCAAGGCCAGCGGCGGCTGGTTCGAGAACCTGAGCTGGGAGAACGTCGACAAGTACAAGGCCGACATCATCATGATGGACAACCGCACCTCGGCCATCCAGCCCGCCGACATCACCGAGGCGACCTGGAAGAAGCTCCCCGCGGTCAAGGCGGGCCAGGTCATCGCCCGCAACCCCGAGCCCATCCTGTCGTACGACAAGTGCGCCCCGCTGCTCGAGGACCTCGCCAAGGCCATCGAGACGGCCAAAAAGGTCGGCTGACCCGTCCCGACCCGTTTCCTGACGCTCAGGAGCATTCATGACGACGGCCGTGGCCGCCCCGTTCCGCTTCTTCTCCCTCCAGGTCGTACGGACGAGGCGGCTCGGCCCGTCCCTGGTCCGAGTCACCTTCGCGGGGGAGGATCTGCGCGCGTTCCACTCCAAGGGATGCGATCAATCCCTCTCGCTGTTCCTCCCGCACCCCGGCCAGCCGGAGCCGGTGATCCCCATCGAGCTCGGCGACGACTGGTGGCGGGGCTGGCGCGAACTCCCGGACGACGTACGGGCGGTGATGCGCTCGTACACACTCCGGGCCCTGCGGCGCGACCCGGACGAGATCGACATCGACTTCGTGCTGCACGGTGTGGAGCCGGGGGCGACCGTCCCGGCGGGACCGGCCTCGGTCTGGGCCTCCCGCGCCGCCCCCGGGGACCGCGTCGTCCTCCTCGGCCCGGCGGTCGCGGACAACCGTGCCATCCGATTCCGTCCGCCCGAGGACACCGATCTGGTGGTGATCTGGGCCGACGAGACCGCCGTACCCGCCGCCTCCGCGATCCTCGAAGGGCTGCCCGTGGGCATCCGCGTCCGCGCCTGGCTGGAGGCCCGGTACGCCGGTGACATCCAGGACCTGGTGACCGAGGCCGACGCCGAGATCAGCCGGCTCGTACGCAGCGAGGGGTCTCCCGCCGCCCTCGCCACGCTACGGCGGACCGAACTCCCCTTGGCCGACGCCCCGTACATCTGGATGGCGGGCGAGTCCGGCCGCGTCAAGGAGCTGCGCCGGCACTTCGTCGGCGAGCGCGGGATCGACCGGCACCGCGTCACCTTCGTGGGGTACTGGCGGCTCGGGCTGAGCGAGGAACAACTGCGCGCACAGGAGTGACGGCGGTCATGAGGAGGGTGGCATTGTCGTGATCAAACTTAGGTTAGGCTAACCTAAGTTAGACGCGATCCCGCCCTCTTCTGCCCCGTCTCTCCTGCCCCGTACGGACTGTCCCCACCGGGAGGACCCCCACATGCGCTCGCACCTGCTCAATGACCTCACCGCGGAGCACTACCGCCGCTCCGTGACCGAAGGAGTAGAGCGGGTGGCCGCCAAACTCGCCGCCACCGACCGTCCGTTCACCGGCGCCACGGTCGACGCCCTCGCTCCTCGGATCGAGCGGATCGACCTGGACCGCCCGCTCCACGACACCTCCGCGGTCCTCGACGAGCTGGAGGAGCTCTACCTCCAGGACGCGATCTACTTCCACCACCCCCGCTACCTCGCCCACCTCAACTGCCCGGTCGTCATCCCGGCCGTGCTCGGCGAGGCCGTCCTGTCCGCCGTGAACTCCTCCCTCGACACCTGGGACCAGTCGGCCGGCGGCACCCTGATCGAGCGCAGGCTCATCGACTGGACCGCCGAGCGCATCGGCCTCGGGCCCGCCGCCGACGGCGTGTTCACCTCCGGAGGCACCCAGTCCAACCTCCAGGCGCTGCTGCTGGCCCGCGAGGAGGCGGCCAAGCCCGGGCCGGAAGGCGCGGCCTCCCTCGCCGAACTGCGCATCTTCGCCTCCGAGGTCAGCCACTTCAGTGTGCAGAAGTCGGCGAAACTGCTCGGCCTCGGCCTCGAGTCCGTGGTCTCCATCCCCGTCGGCTCCGACAAGCGCATGCAGACCGTCGTCCTCGCCCATGAACTGGAGCGCTGCGCACGGGACGGACTGACCCCGATGGCCGTCGTCGCCACCGCGGGCACCACCGACTTCGGCTCCATCGACCCGCTGCGGGAGATCGCCGAGCTGTGCGAGCAGTTCGGCGTGTGGATGCACGTGGACGCGGCCTACGGCTGCGGACTGCTCGCCTCGCTCCAGAACCGGGACCGCCTCGCCGGCATCGAGCGGGCCGACTCGGTCACCGTCGACTACCACAAGTCCTTCTTCCAGCCAGTGAGTTCGTCCGCGGTACTGGTCCGGGACGCCGCCACCCTGCGCCATGCGACTTATCATGCCGAGTACCTCAACCCACGCCGCATGGTCCAGGAGCGCATTCCCAACCAGGTCGACAAGTCCCTCCAGACCACCCGCCGCTTCGACGCCCTCAAGTTGTGGCTGACCCTGCGCACCATGGGCGCCGACGGGATCGGGCAGCTCTTCGACGAGGTCTGCGAGCTGGCGCAGGAGGGCTGGAGACTGCTGGCCTCCGACCCCCGGTTCGACGTGGTGGTGCGTCCGGAGCTGTCCACCCTCGTCTTCCGCTACATCCCGGCGGCCGTCACCGACCCGGCCGTGATCGACCGCGCCAACCTGTACGCCCGCAAGGCACTGTTCGCCTCCGGCGACGCCGTGGTGGCGGGTACCAAGGTCGCGGGCCGCCACTACCTGAAGTTCACCCTGCTCAACCCCGAGACGACGGCGGACGACATCGCCGCCGTGCTCGATCTGATCGCCGGCCACGCCGAGCAGTACCTGGGAGAGTCCCTTGACCGCGCTTCCTGAAGCCACCGCCAAGACATACGACTTCGTGGGGATCGGGCTCGGCCCCTTCAACCTCGGCCTCGCCTGCCTCACCGAGCCGATCGCCGCGCTCGACGGCGTCTTCCTCGAGTCCAAGCCGAACTTCGAGTGGCACGCCGGGATGTTCCTGGACGGGGCCCACCTCCAGACCCCGTTCATGTCCGACCTGGTCACCCTGGCCGACCCCACCTCCCCGTACTCCTTCCTCAATTACCTGAAGGAGCAGGGCAGGCTGTACTCGTTCTACATCCGCGAGAACTTCTACCCGCTGCGCGTCGAGTACGACGACTACTGCCGCTGGGCCGCCTCGAAGCTGCGCAGCATCCGCTTCGGCACGACGGTCACCGAGGTCACGTACGCGGACGAGGTGTATGTCGTCCGGACGCAGACCGGGGACACTTACCGCGCCCGGCATCTGGTCCTCGGCACGGGTACCCCACCGCACATCCCCGAGGCCTGCCGCGGCCTCGAAGGCGAAGTCGTCCACAACTCACGCTATCTGGACCACAGGCACCGGCTCCAGGCCATGGATTCGATCACACTGGTCGGCAGCGGCCAGTCCGCCGCGGAGATCTACTACGACCTGCTCGGCGAGATCGACGTCCACGGCTACCGGCTGAACTGGGTCACCCGCTCCCCGCGCTTCTTCCCGCTGGAGTACACCAAGCTCACGCTGGAGATGACCTCTCCCGAGTACGTCGACTACTTCCACGCACTGCCCGAGCGGACCCGCTACCGCCTCACCGAGCAGCAGAAGGGCCTGTTCAAGGGCATCGACGGCGACCTGATCAACGAGATCTTCGACCTGCTGTACCAGAAGAGCCTCGACGGCCCGGTCCCCACCCGCCTGCTCACCAACTCGGCGCTCACCAGCGCCCGCCGCAAGGACGGCAGCTACACCCTCGGCTTCCGCCAGGAGGAGCAGGGCAAGGACTTCGAGCTGCGCTCCCAGGGACTGATCCTCGCCACCGGCTACAAGTACGTCGAGCCGGCGTTCCTGAAGCCCGTCCGCGACCGCCTGCGCCACGACGAGCACGGCAACTTCGACGTGGCACGCAACTACTCCATCGACCTCTCGGGCCGGGGCGTCTTCCTGCAGAACGCGGGCGTCCACACGCACAGCGTCACCAGCCCCGACCTGGGCATGGGCCCGTACCGGAACGCGTACATCATCCGGGAACTGCTCGGCACCGAGTACTACCCGGTCGAGAAGACAATCGCCTTCCAGGAGTTCGCAGTATGAGCACGACCGCCCTCGGCACCCTCGCCTTCCGCCCCGTCGACCCCCTCGAGGACGCCGTGCTCCTGCACGGCTGGGTGACGCACCCCAAGGCGGCCTTCTGGATGATGCAGGACGCCCGGCTGGAGGACGTCGAACGCGCCTATATGGAGATCGCGGCCGACGAGCACCACCACGCCCTCCTCGGACTGCACGACGGCGAGCCCGCCTTCCTGATGGAGAAGTACGACCCGGCCCACCGCGAGCTGGTCGGGCTGTACGAGCCGGAGCCCGGCGACGTCGGCATGCACTTCCTGGTCGCGCCGACCGACACACCCGTGCACGGCTTCACCCGGGCCGTCATCACCGCCGTGATGCGCCACCTGTTCGACGACCCGGCGACCGAACGAGTCGTCGTCGAACCCGACGTCCGCAACACCGCGGTGCACGCGCTGAACGCCGCCGTCGGGTTCGTGCCGGCGCACGAGGTCCAGAAGCCGGAGAAGACGGCGCTGCTCAGCTTCTGCACCCGTGAGCAGTTCGAGCGGGCGGTGACGGCATGACCCTCGCCGACGCCGTCTCGCACCTGTCCCCCGAGCACTGGGAGAAGGCCAACCGCCTTCTCCTGCGCAAGGCGCTCGCCGAGTTCGCGCACGAACGGCTGATCACCCCCGAACAGGAGGGCGACGGCCACTACGCCGTCCGCAGCGACGACGGACTCACCCGCTACCGGTTCACGGCCACCGTCCGCGCCCTCGACCACTGGCAGGTCGACCCGGACTCGATCACCCGCCACCGGGAGGGCGGCGAACTCCCACTCGAGGCTCTTGACTTCTTCATCGAGCTGCAGCGGTCCCTCGGGCTGAGCGCCGAGGTGCTCCCGGTGTACCTGGAGGAGATCTCCTCCACCCTCTCGAGCACCTGCTACAAGCTCGGCAAGCCGCAGATCACCGCCGCCGAGCTGGCGCGCAGCGGGTTCCAGGACATCGAGACCGGCATGACCGAGGGGCACCCCTGCTTCGTCGCCAACAACGGGCGGCTCGGCTTCGGCATCCACGGGTACCTGTCGTACGCGCCCGAGACCGCGAGCCCGGTCCGGCTGGTGTGGCTGGCCGCGCACCGCTCACGGGCCGCGTTCACGGCGGGGACCGGGATCGCGTACGAGTCCTTCCTGCGGGACGAGTTGGGTGAGGCGACGGTCGAGCGCTTCCACCGGCGGCTCACGGACCAGGGCCTGGACCCGGCCGACTACCTCCTCATACCCGTCCACCCCTGGCAGTGGTGGAACAAGCTCACCGTCACCTTGGCCGCCGAGGTCGCCCGGCGGCACCTCGTCTGCCTCGGCGAGGGCGACGACGAGTACCTGGCCCAGCAGTCCATACGGACCTTCTTCAACAGGAGCAGTCCCGAGAAGCACTATGTGAAGACGGCCCTGTCCGTCCTCAACATGGGCTTCATGCGCGGGCTGTCGGCCGCCTACATGGAGGCCACCCCGGCGATCAACGACTGGCTGGCCCGGTTGATCGAGAGCGACCCGGTCCTCAAGTCGACCGGTCTCACGATCATCCGCGAGCGCGCGGCCGTCGGCTACCGCCACCTCGAGTACGAGGCCGCCACCGATCGCTACTCCCCGTACCGCAAGATGCTCGCCGCCCTGTGGCGGGAGAGCCCGGTGGCCTCGCTCCAGGAGGGCGAGACCCTGGCCACCATGGCGTCCCTCGCCCATGTCGACCACGAGGGCTCGTCCTTCGCCGGAGCGCTGATCGAGCGGTCCGGGCTGGTGCCCAGGGAGTGGCTGCGCCGCTATCTGCGCGCCTACCTCACCCCGCTGCTGCACAGCTTCTACGCCTACGACCTGGCCTTCATGCCACACGGCGAGAACGTGATCCTCGTCCTGAAGGACGGTGTCGTGCAGCGGGCGGTCTTCAAGGACATCGCCGAGGAGATCGTGGTGATGGACCCGGACGCGGTGCTGCCACCGGAGGTGGCGCGGATACGCGCCGAGGTCCCGGAGGAGATGAAGCTCCTGTCGATCTTCACGGACGTCTTCGACTGCTTCTTCCGCTTCGTCGCGGCGAACCTCGCCGCCGAAGGGGTCCTGGAGGAGGAGGACTTCTGGCGGACGGTCGCCGAGGTGGTCCGCGCGTACCAGGACGCGGCTCCGCACCTTGCCGAAAGGTTCCGGCAGTACGACATGTTCGCCCCCCGGTTCGCCCTGTCCTGCCTCAACCGGCTCCAGTTGCGGAACAACAGGCAGATGGTCGACCTGGCGGATCCGTCAGGGGCGCTTCAGCTGGTGGGGGAGCTGCGGAACCCCGTCGCGGGGCTGTAGCGCCGCGCACAGACGGGCGGGCACCCCGGTGTACGGTCCACCGGGGTGCCCGTCGTGATGCTCGGCCTACCGCGTCGGCCAGGGCACCTGCGGCGACCGGTAGTACCCGATCCCCATCGCCTCCCAGCGGGGTCCCTGCGCGGCGAGCCGCACCCGGTAGGCGTTCCAGTCGTGGGTGGAGGCGGGCGACCAGCCCAGTTCGGCCACTCCGGGCAGCCGTGGGAAGGCCATGTAGTCGATGTCGGCGTTCCGGACGATCGTCTCGGTCCACAGCGGCGCCTCGACGCCGGCGATCGCCGAGGCCGGCACGCCCGGAAGGTAGGCGCCCGGGTCCCAGTCGTAGGACCGCTGGACCTCGACCAGTCCCGCCCAGTCCTGACCGAGCGGCGTGTCCTCGGTGTACTTCATGTCGAGGTAGAACCGGTCGGCCGGGGACAGGATCAGCCCGGTGCCGTTCTGCGCGGCCTTGGCGACCTGTGCCTTCTCGGCGGCGCTGGTGTCGTCGAGCCCCCAGTACTGCGCGAGCGCGCCCTTGGCCGGGTGCGCACCGGTGATCTGGTGCCAGGCGATCACGGTCTTGCCGTACTTCGCGACGATCGGCTGCACCCGGTCCATGAACTTCACATAGTCGTCGTGGCTGGTGGAGTGCGCCTCATCGCCACCGATGTGGATGTAGCGGCCCGGTGTGATCGCGGCCAGCTCGCGGATGACGTCGTCGAGGAAGTCGTACGTCACCTGCTTGGGCACGCACAGCGAACTGAAGCCGACGTCGGTGCCGGTGTAGAGCGGAGGCGCGACGCCGTCGCAGTTGAGTTCGGGGTACGAGGCGAGGGCGGCGTTGGTGTGGCCCGGCATGTCTATCTCGGGGACGACCTCCAGGTAGCGGGAGGCCGCGTAGCGCACGATCTCCTGGTACTGCGCCTTGGTGTAGTGGCCGCCCGTGCCGCCGCCCACCTCGGTCGAACCGCCGTAGGTCGCGAGGCGAGGCCAGGAGTCGACGGCGATGCGCCAGCCCTGGTCGTCGCTCAGATGCAGATGCAGGGTGTTGATCTTGTAGAGGGCCAGCTCGTCGATGTAGCGCTTGACCTGCGCCACGGTGAAGAAGTGGCGGGAGACGTCCAGCATGGCACCGCGGTAGGCGTAGCGCGGGGAGTCCTTGATGGTCCCGCCCGCGATCGTCCAGGGCCCGGGCTGCGCGGTCCTCTTCTCGACGGACGCCGGCAGGAGCTGGCGCAGGGTCTGCACTCCGTGGAAGAGCCCGGCGGGCTTTCGGGCGGTGATCGTGACCCCACTGGGACCGCTGTCGAGGCGGTAGCCCTCGTCGCCGAAGCCTCCGCCGTCCAGGCGGAGCCGGATGCCGCCGCTGCCGTGCGTGGTGACCGACAGGGGATAGCCGGTCGAGGGCCGCAGGACGCCGGCGAGGTACTCGCCGACCTGACGGACCGCGGGAGAGTCGTCGACGCGGATGTGCGTGCCGCGGGTGATCCGGTACGGGGATCCCGCGGGCTCCACCGAAGCGGGCGCCGGTATCACCCGGCCGAGAGGCTCGGCGACCGGGCCGGTCGCGGCGGGTGCCGATCCGACAGCGAGGGAGAGTCCGGCAGCCGCCATGAGCAGCAGCGTACCGAGGAGGCGGGGCGTTCTGTGGTGCGGTCTCACATGCGCTCCCTTCCACGAGCGTTCACGGGCTCGTCCGGCCCGGGACCCGATGGGTATAGACCACTCTCTCGCACAGCGGGCCGAAGCACCCCCCTCATGGCGGAAATCACCGGGAGGGAGGCAGGCGGATCGCGGCGGCGAGCGGGTGCGCCTCGGGGTGGAAGAGGAGTTCACAACGGCGAACAGGCGGCCCTCGCCCCGAAGGGAGGACCGCCTGCCGTCCGTGCGCCCTGCCGTGCGGGCGCGCGAGTGGCCTTACTTGGCCCGGCGCGCCACCGTGAAGTGGTCGACCTGCTCACCGGTCTCGGCGATGCCGCGCACCGTCAGCGTGGCGTAGCGGCCCTTGGACGCCGGGGTGACGTCGACGCGCAGGAACGAGTAGTCGAGGTAGCGCACGCGCGACCAGGCGACGGTCTCGTTCTGCTTGCCGTCCTTGACGTTGATGAAGGAGGCCACGGAGTCGACCTCGTTCTCGTGGCCCTCGTAGGACAGCGGGGCGCTGAACGCGTACAGGCTGCGGCCGGCCGCGCCCGCCGTCACGTAGACGACACCCTCGGTGTCGGAGTACGCGGTGCCACCGATCGGGAGCTTCTTGACGACCGAGTTGCCCTTGAGGACGTCGGTGCGCTCGTACTGGTGGTTGTGGCCGTTGATGACCAGGTCCACCGTGTACTTGTCGAACAGCGGCACCCACTCCTGTCGCACGCCCCCCTCCGAGGCGTGCGCCGTGGAGGTGCAGTACGCGCAGTGGTGGAAGAAGACGACGATGAAGTCGATGTCGTCGCAGGCCCGGTACTTCTTGAGTTGGGCCTCCAGCCACTTGGTCTGGGTGCCGCCCGAGATGCCGAGGTTGGCCGGGATCTCGAAGGAGATGTCGTTGGCGTCCAGCGAGATGACCGCCGTGTTGCCGTAGACGAAGGAGTAGACGCCGGGCAGGTTCTTCTTGTCCGGCCCGTTGTCCGGCAGGGTCCAGCGGGCTTCCTCGCCGCCGTAGCCGTTGGGCGAGTACCAAGCCTCCATGTCGTGGTTGCCGTAGGCCGGCATCCACGGGACCTGCTTGGCGACGGACTCCGTCTGGTACAGGAACTGGTCCCACACACGGGAGTCGAAGCCGGTGTCGTCCTTCCGGCCCTGGCCCGCCGGGTCGCCGTAGGCGATGTCGCCGGCGTGCAGGTGGAAGGCCGGGTTCTGGCCGAGCAGCAGGCTGTTGTTGGCCAGGGCGTGGTAGCTGACGCCCTCGTCGCCGAAGGCCGTGAAGGTGAACGGCTCGGAGTGCGTGGGGGCGGTGGTGAAGGTGCCGAGGGTGCCCAGCAGGTGGCGCTCGGCCGGGTCGAAGCCCGCGTGGCCGACGCCGTAGTAGTAGGTCTTGCCGGGGCGCAGGTTGGTGAGCTTGGCGTGCAGGTAGTACTGCGTGTGGTCGCCGCTGGCGCCGACGCCCGCCGGGGTGTAGAGGGTGCGGATCTCAGCGGGGATCTTTCGGGAGAGGTCTGTGGGGTGGGCGCCGATCCGGATGAACGGGTTCTTCACGGCGACCGGGACCTGCCAGGAGACAGTGATCTCGGTGCGCGGGTCGTTGCCGAACGCCAGGTGACGGCCGAAGGGGGCGACGAGTGCGCCGTCCACGGACTCGACCGCGGGGGCCGTGCTCTGGGTCGGGACGGCGGCCTGGGCCGTGGCGCCCGACACGAACGCGCCACCGGTGACGGCACCGAGGGTGACGGCGCCGCCTCTCATCATCGTGCGCCGGGAGAATCTCGCGCGCAGGTACTCGTGCTGCTCCGCGATGCTCATATCGGCCGCGAGCTTCTCAGGTACTCCCATACGAGGTATGTCCATGTGGCCAGAAGTTCCTCCACATAAGGAACGTGGCACAGGACACAGGCTAAACAGATCTCAAACAGGACCCCATAAGAGCTTCAACCGACACCCTGCCCGAAATCGGGCACGATTCTTGCGATTCCGACGCTCGTGCTTCAGGATCTACCGGGTGCACGACGAACTCGTTGATCATCTGGCGCGGTCCACGACCCTCAGCAGGGGCGAGGCGCTGCGCGTGGTCCAGGACGTGCTCGCCTACTTCGACGAGACGACCGAGGATTTCGTCCGCCGCCGCCACCGTGAACTGCAGGCCCGGGGCCTGGTGAACGCGACGATCTTCGAGCGGATCGAGGCGGATCTGAAGTATCGCGCGGTCGCACCGCCCGAGCTCACGCTCCGGCAACTGCGTCGCATCGTCTACGGCTGAGACGCCGAGGCTACTTCATCGCAACGGAGAGAAAAGGGACTTAGGGAATCATATGTGCGGAATCGTCGGATACATCGGCAAGCGTGATGTGGCCCCGCTGCTGCTGGAGGGCCTGCAGCGGCTGGAGTACCGCGGCTACGACTCGGCCGGCATCGTCGTCACCTCGCCGAAGACCGCGGGCCTGAAGATGGTCAAGGCCAAGGGCCGGGTCCGCGACCTGGAGGCCAAGGTCCCCGCGCGCTTCAAGGGCACGACCGGTATCGCCCACACCCGCTGGGCCACCCACGGCGCCCCCTCCGACGTGAACGCCCATCCGCACCTGTCGGCCGACCACAAGGTCGCCGTCGTCCACAACGGCATCATCGACAACGCCGCCGAGCTGAGGCGGAAGCTCGAGGCGGACGGCGTCGAGTTCCTCTCCGAGACCGACACCGAGGTCCTCACCCACCTGATCGCGCGCTCCCAGGCCGACACCCTGGAGGAGAAGGTCCGCCAGGCGCTGCGAGTCGTCGAGGGCACCTACGGCATCGCCGTCATGCACGCCGACTTCCCGGACCGCATCGTGGTGGCCCGCAACGGCTCCCCGGTCGTCCTCGGCATCGGCGAGAAGGAGATGTTCGTCGCCTCCGACGTCGCCGCGCTGGTCGCCCACACCCGCCAGATAGTCACCCTGGACGACGGCGAGATGGCCACCCTCAAGGCCGACGACTTCCGCACGTACACCACTGAGGGCACCCGCACGACCGCCGAGCCGACCACCGTGGAGTGGGAGGCCGAGTCGTACGACATGGGCGGCCACGACACGTACATGCACAAGGAGATCCACGAGCAGGCCGAGGCCGTGGACCGGGTGCTGCGCGGCCGTATCGACGACCGGTTCTCCACCGTGCACCTGGGCGGCCTGAACCTGGACGCCCGCGAGGCCCGGCAGATCCGCCGTGTGAAGATCCTCGGCTGTGGCACCTCGTACCACGCGGGCATGATCGGCGCCCAGATGATCGAGGAGCTGGCCCGCATCCCGGCGGACGCCGAGCCGGCCTCGGAGTTCCGGTACCGCAACGCGGTCGTCGACCCCGACACGCTGTACGTGGCGGTCTCGCAGTCCGGCGAGACCTACGACGTGCTGGCCGCCGTCCAGGAGCTCAAGCGCAAGGGCGCGCGGGTGCTGGGCATCGTCAATGTGGTCGGCTCCGCGATCGCGCGTGAGGCGGACGGCGGTATGTACGTCCACGCGGGACCCGAGGTGTGCGTGGTGTCCACCAAGTGCTTCACCAACACGACGGTCGCCTTCGCGCTGCTCGCGCTGCACCTCGGCCGCACGCGCGACCTCTCGGTGCGCGACGGCAAGCGGATCATCGAGGGCCTGCGCAGGCTGCCCGAGCAGATCACCGAGATCCTGAAGCAGGAGGAGGAGATCAAGGCGCTGGCCGAGCAGTTCACCAACGCCCGCTCGATGCTCTTCATCGGACGTGTGCGCGGCTACCCGGTGGCCCGCGAGGCCTCGCTGAAGCTGAAGGAGGTCTCGTACATCCACGCCGAGGCCTACCCGGCCTCGGAGCTGAAGCACGGCCCGCTGGCACTGATCGAGCCGGCCCTCCCCACGGTCGCGATCGTGCCGGACGACGACCTTCTGGAGAAGAACCGCGCGGCCATGGAGGAGATCAAGGCCCGCAGCGGCCCGATCCTCGCGGTCGCCCACCAGGAGCAGGAGAAGGCGGACCACACCATCGTGGTCCCGAAGAACGAGGACGAGCTGGACCCGATCCTGATGGGTATTCCGCTGCAACTCCTCGCCTACCACACGGCGCTGGCGCTGGGCCGGGACATCGACAAGCCGCGCAACCTGGCCAAGTCGGTGACGGTGGAGTAGCAACCCGCCCGCGCGGGCCCGGACATGAACGACCCCCTGTGTGCCACCAGCACAGGGGGTCGCTCTTTTCAGGGGCCGGGGCCGCCCTCCCCCGAGTTCACGGCTCCGTTCGAACTGGGGGACCCTCGTCCCCGGCCGGGCGCTGCGTCAGCCGGCGGCCGTCACCCCCCGGCCCGCAGCACGTCGCGGAAGGGCCGTCGGCCACTTGGCCAGTACGGCCGTCGCCGCATACCAAGCGACCAGGCCCGCGGCGACCGCGAACCAGCCGGCGATCTTGCCCAGTGAGTCGTTGCCCGCGAAACGCGCGATGGCGAGCAGCAGCATGGAGACGAAGAGCAGCCCGTAGGTCCCCTGGTCGAGGACTCCGCCGGTGGCTCCGAGCGCGAGGCTGAGCGCGACGAGGGCGAACAGCAGGAGAAAGAGTCCTGCCGCGTTGTCCGACATTTGGTTGCCGGCCGTGACGGCCCAGGTGAACCACAGGGCGCCGAGCGCCGAGAAGGCCGTACCCGTGGCGGTGTCGCGGTCGCGGAAAGCGAGGAGGCCGACAAGGAACAGGGCCACGCCGCCGACATAGTGGGCAAGTGACGCGGCGTCGGCCGTCGTCACGCCGTCGATCACCTTGGTGGATCCGAGACCGAACGCCAGCAGCGTGATGCCCAGCGCAAGCCGGCCGACGGTCGAGGTGGTGCTTCCCGCAGAGACGTCATTGTCCACGGCGGGCTCCCTTCTGTCCTGCATGTAGGGCTGTGCGGTGACCGGTATATGCCCTTCACAAGGGCACAAACACCTCTACGCGCGAGTAGCTTTGTCCGGCCACGCAAGGGAGTTGGCGGTACCCACGGGGCATCTCACCTGGGCCAACGTCGAGTTGCGGAATGACAACAGCTGGGTTGCGATACCACGCCGGACAGCAGGCACCCGGCAGTCGTACAACGCGGTGCACCGACTGCAGAAACGGGCCCGCACCGGCGCCGAAGGCTCAGGGGATGACGATCACGGGACGCTGGGCGCGCTTGGCCAGACGCCCGGCCACCGAGCCGAAGATGCGGCCGACGATGCCGTGGGTGGAGCCGACGACGATCGCGTCCGCCTCGTACTCCCGCCCCACCTCTTCGAGTTCATGGCAGATGTCGCCGCCGCGCTCGACCAGGATCCAGGGGACCTCGGCCAAGTGCGCCGCACAGGCGAGCTCGAGCCCGAGAACCTCCGTGCGGTGGTCCGGCACGTCGACGAAGACAGGTGGCTCACAGCCGGCCCACACCGTGGTGGGCAGCCGGTTGGCGACATGAACGATGATCAGGCCCGAGCCGGAGCGATGGGCCATGCCGATCGCGTACGCCAGCGCACGCTCGCTCGAGGTCGAGCCGTCGAAGCCGACCACCACCCCGTGCTTGAAGGCGGGGTCGCAGGATGGGCGTGTCTCTTCCGCCGCCAAGGGCTCGGCCGCCGTGGGATCGGCGACGGGGCGCTTGCGGTCCGCGGGATCCAAGAATTCGTGACCGGCCATGAGTGTCTCGGCGTTGTGATCCTCGTGGGTGGGACGACAGTATGCGGCGGAGCTGTGTCCGGGAATCATCTTCCCAACCCCATACCCCCAAGGGTACGGCGGCACGCCTCCTTAGCCCAGATCCCGCGCAACCGCACGGGTTCCAGGGAGCATGCACGAGGGGGCGCCTGTAACGCAATGGTTGCTGTCCCGTACAGGCGGTTTGCACAGGGTTCACCCAGGAATCAGGAAGGACCACGCGCCGGCGGCTCCCCGGGGCCGTGCGCCGGAGCGCGGACCCGTGCGCCGCTCCACCCGCGAGTGACCCACCGCTCGAACGGCCGTTGAATCCGGTGACCCACCGCCGTAGGGAGCACGCCGTGTCCCAAACCCGCACCGCCCCCCAGAAGCACCCCGAGCCGGACACTACGGGCGACCTGCTCCGCTGGGCGGCTTTCTGCTGCGTCCTGGTACCCGTGGTCCTGGTCTGGTACGGCACCTCACCGGCCGCCGCGATCAGCGCCGCACTCGGTCTGGTGACCGTCACCGCCGCGTGCCGCGCGCTGCTGCGGCAGTCCGAACGGGGCGCGGCGCAACTGCGGGCCAAGGAGAGCACCCCACACCGGGGATGCGACGGGAGGACCGGAACGGGGGCGCACAGGGGCGGACGGCACACCGGGGGAAACACTCCGGTCGACTGACCGGTTTCCGCGCACGCGCCCGCTTCTTTTCAGCCAACTTCCCGGCCCGCCGCATACCTGGGCCCCAGGACCCCCCACCCCCCGTTCGACCTGCGCCGAAAGGGTCCTGGAGGGCGCGCGCACCCTATGGGGATTGGCCACTGGGACGAGGCGCACTTCCCTGCACGGCTCGCGAGTGCAACGCTTCGTGATCGAATGCTTCACGCCAAGTTGCCATGTCGACAATGTGCCGGATGGTGAACTGGTTCACGTCGGCACCGGGGGACCCAGTAGATTCGATCATGACTGTCTGACGGCGGGGGACTCGTGCAGGACCAAGGGGAAACGTGCAGGAGCGACACAACCGAGGAGCCGCGACCACTGAGGGGGGCTTAGCAGGATGAGCCACGACTCCACTGCCGCGCAGGACGCCGCGGCCCGGAAGCTGTCCGGGCGACGGCGCAAGGAGATCGTTGCGGTGCTGCTGTTCAGCGGCGGCCCCATCTTCGAGAGCTCCATACCGCTTTCGGTGTTCGGGATTGACCGCCAGGACGCCGGAGTGCCGCGCTACCGATTGCTGGTGGCTGCCGGCGAAGAAGGCCCGCTGCGGACCACAGGGGGCCTGGAACTGACCGCGCCGTACGGCCTCGAGGCGATCTCGCGGGCGGGCACCGTCGTTGTGCCGGCCTGGCGGTCCATCACCTCGCCGCCGCCGGAGGAGGCGCTCGACGCACTGCGCCGGGCGCACGAAGAAGGTGCCCGCATCGTCGGGCTGTGCACCGGGGCCTTCGTACTGGCCGCCGCCGGACTGCTGGACGGCCGGCCGGCCACCACGCACTGGATGTACGCGCCGACACTGGCCAAACGCTATCCATCGGTGCACGTCGATCCACGCGAGCTGTTCGTGGACGACGGGGACGTGCTGACGTCGGCGGGTACGGCGGCCGGTATCGACCTCTGCCTCCATATCGTGCGCACGGACCACGGCAACGAGGCGGCCGGCGCGCTCGCCCGGCGTCTGGTGGTCCCACCGCGCCGCAGCGGCGGTCAGGAGCGCTACCTCGACAGGTCTTTACCGGAGGAGATCGGCGCCGACCCGCTCGCGGAGGTCGTCGCCTGGGCTCTGGAACACCTCCACGAGCAGTTCGACGTGGAGACACTCGCCGCGCGCGCGTACATGAGCCGGCGGACCTTCGACCGGCGCTTCCGCTCGCTCACCGGGAGCGCGCCGCTGCAGTGGCTGATCACCCAGCGGGTGCTCCAGGCCCAGCGGCTGCTGGAGACCTCCGACTATTCGGTCGACGAGGTCGCCGGGCGCTGCGGTTTCCGCTCCCCGGTCGCGCTGCGCGGGCACTTCCGGCGGCAGCTCGGCTCGTCGCCGGCCGCGTACCGGGCCGCGTACCGGGCGCGCCGTCCGCAGGGTGAGCGCCCTGGGGACACCGACGGTCCCGTGGGTCCGCCGGTACCGCAGGTTCCGCAGGAGGCGGCGCCGTTGCCGATGCAGACCCGCCGCACGGCCGCCGCCAGCTCCCTGGGCCCCGCGGCGTCCCTGTCCACGGACCACGGCAGGCACGTCCCCGAGCTGTACGCGGCGAGGGGCCCGAGCCTGCCCGGACAGCGCAGCGCGCACTAGCACCGCGGCACCGCAGCGGGCGGGCCCGTGGTGCGTACGAGGCCGTACGCACCACGGCTCCCGCCTGTCCGTAGTCCTGGGGCCGGCCCGCGCATGCCCGTGACGCGTCCGCCTGAGCCGGTCCCGCGCACGTCTCCTGCTCCCGGGGGTGCTTCCGGAGTTCTTCTCGTCCCCCGGCCGTCCCTCCGTGCACGCACGGGCAGGTCCGTCCGGCCCGGCCGGGCCATAAGGTGGGACACATGAACGATCGCATGGTGTGGATCGACTGCGAGATGACCGGACTCTCGCTGTCCGACGACGCGCTCATCGAGGTGGCCGCGCTGGTCACCGACTCAGAGCTGAACGTACTCGGTGAGGGGGTGGACATCGTGATCCGGCCGCCGGACGCGGCGCTGGAGACGATGCCGGAGGTGGTGCGTCAGATGCACACCTCCTCGGGACTGCTCAACGAGCTGGCGGGGGGCACGACGCTCGCCGACGCCGAGGAGCAGGTCCTCGCGTACGTACGGGAGCACGTCAAGGAACCCGGCAAGGCCCCGCTGTGCGGCAACTCCGTCGGCACCGACCGCGGCTTCCTGTCCCGCGACATGCCGACGCTGGAGGACTACCTCCACTACCGGATCGTGGACGTCAGCTCGATCAAGGAGCTCGCCCGGCGCTGGTATCCGCGGGCGTACTTCAACAGTCCCGAGAAGAACGGCAACCACCGGGCGCTGGCCGACATCCGGGAATCCATCGCGGAGTTGCGCTACTACCGGGAGGCGATCTTCGTGCCGCAGCCGGGGCCCGACTCCGACACGGCACGCACGATCGCGGCCCGGCACGTGGTGCCCGCGAAGTAGCCGTTCGCCGAGGCCCTGACGAGACCCTGACGGACCTCGGAGAAACGCTGGCGCGAGCACCCCTTCGGACCCTGTACACTTTTTCTCGGCCGATGCGGAAAGCCACTTGGACAACCGCGGGTCATGGTGGGTGTAGCTCAGCTGGTAGAGCACCTGGTTGTGGTCCAGGATGTCGCGGGTTCGAGTCCCGTCACTCACCCTCTGTATAGAGGCCGATGACCTGCGGTAATGCGGTCATCGGCCTCTCTCGTTGCCCCTGTGGCCACACCGGTGGCCACCCGGGATCTTCAGAAGGGCCCTACGGTCCCCATATGGCGAGCATCCGTAAGCGCGTCCGCAAGGACGGCAGCACCGCGCATCAGGTCCGCTGGCGTGAGGGCGGCTCCCGCGAGGGCGCCCCTCAGTCCGAGGTCTTCGACTCCGAGCCGGAGGCGATTCAGTTCAAGGCGCTCGTGGACGCCCACGGGCAGCAGTGGCCCCCGGGGTGGGTCAAGGGCGAGGGCTTCGTCACACCCGGCGAGGACGACGCGGCCAAGAACGTCGTGACCTTCGCCACGTGGGCGGAGCACTTCGTGGAGACCCTCACCGGTGTGGAGGTCCGCACCCGGCACGACTACCGCCGGGACATCCGCAACCACGTCCGCCCCTTCTTCGGGGAGAAGGACATCTGTGACCCTGACGCGATCACCCCCAGCGACATCCGCCGGTGGGTCAACGCTCTGGAGTCCGGAGAGCGGGACCCAAAGAATAGGGAGAAGTGGGTCCGGAAGCCGGTGAGCCCGAAGACCATCGCGAACCTCCACGGCCTCCTGTACGGGATCTTCCAGTCCGCTGTGGAGGCCCAGCCCGCGCTGAGGGCCGCGAACCCCTGCTCCAAGACCCGCCTCCCCCGTGTGGACGACGGGATCGAGGACGAGATGGTCTTCCTGGAGCGCGAGGAGTTCGATCTCGTCCGCGCCGCCATGGAGACGATCTGCAAGGGCGACGCGCTCGACCTGATCGACGTCATGGCGGGCACCGGACTGCGCTGGGGCGAGATCTCCGCCCTCCAGGTCCGGGACATCACTCTCCGGGGCGCCCACAAGGTCCTGCGGGTCCAGCGGGCGTGGAAGCGCCAAGAGGACAACAGCTTCCGCCTCGGCAAGCCCAAGACGAAGAAGTCCCGCCGCTCCGTCGTCCTCTCCCCCGCCCTGGTCGAGATCCTGGAGCGGAACATCGAGGGCAAGAAGGCCGAGGACTTCGTCTTCACCACGGCCTGGGGCAACCCCTGGCGGCACGGGAACTTCTACAACCGCCGATGGCTCCCCGCCGTGGCGCTGGCCCAGAAGGAGGGCTTGACCAAGAAGCCCCGGCCGCACGACCTTCGGCACACGCACGTGTCCTGGCTCATCGCCGCGAACGTCCCGCTGCCCGCCATCCAGGCCCGCCTGGGCCACGAGTCCATCACGACCACCGTGGACCGGTACGGGCACTTGGTGCAGCAGTTGGACGACGAGGTGGCCGCAGCCGTGGAGGCCGCCATGACAGGCGAGAGGCCGGCTCTGCGCCTGGCCTCCTGATCCTGAGCACAACGAAGCCCCTGACCGGGAGAGTTCGGTCAGGGGCTTCGTCGTGTCCGTCAACCCGTCTTACGTCGCCGGGCTCTGGAGGGGACGAGCCCGGGGAGCGGCACCACGGGGACCGGAACAGGGGGAGCTTGGGGAGCGTCCACGGGAGCCGAGCGGACACGGCAGATCTTGAGGATCGCCTCTATGTCCTCGTCCGTGAACAGGACCTGACGGCCGATCTTGACGTGCGGAAGCTTCGAGATGTTTCGACGCAACCACCAGTCCGACGGCTGCCGAAGAACCTCGGCGGCCTCTGGATAGGTGTAGAAGACCGGGCTCGTCATGGACAGAGAATGCCACCCATTCGAGTGACTCTGCAAACTCCCCATTGACGGCGTCGAATTCCTCCAAGAAATGCTGGAGAGAATGGCTCAGGAGACGACCTTCCGCTCGGGAAAGTCCATCCGCAGGATCCGGTTGATGATGTCGCCTGGGTTGAAGTCCTGGTGCTTCGGATCGAACGTGACGAACGTGCAGCCGAGCCGGTCCTCGACGTAGACCCGCCGCCAGAACTCGGCATCCCGGTCGAACCTCGGGTCGTGGAGCCGGTCGTACTCAATGACCACGCCGAGGCCCGGGAAGAAGCCGTCCACGACGTAGTCGCCGACCCGATGCTCCTCCACGAACTCCACCGGCCTCAAGGCGGCGGCGACGATCCTCAAGACCTCCGACTCCTGGGTCGGGACGCACACCAGATCCATGCCCAATTCCGCCGCAAGATCCCGGGCGGCAGCCCTCTTCGAGTGCGCCACCAGGTATTTCAGGCCGGTCAGGTTCACGGCCGTCGTCAAGGTGCGCGCCTGAGGTCCGGTCTCGCCGAAGAGCTCCCAGCGGACGCGCTTCTTCGCTCCCCGGGGGATCTTCCGGTGGGCCACAGCGTATGAGCTGTAGCCCAACGTCCGAACGGCATCCCACAGGGAATAGTGCAGCTCATCGTCTAGCTCTGCTGTGCGAATGCGGCTAAGATCGCCCATGGGTTCCCCAAACCTCGGATGTTACAGCACCCGATAGATCTCTCGCCAGAGATTTAAAATCCTGAGGGCCCACCTCTCCCCAGAGGTGGGCCCTCAGTGTGCGGCCGTCATCATGTAGCCGTTTGAAGTGACGGGGCGCGACCTCTCCACTACTTGGCGCATTCGCTCGGTGGCGGATTCCCGGAGGAGAGGAATTTAAATTCCTGAGCGGTGCACCTCGGCGGCGAAAGAGTCGATCTGGATGCACCTCGCGTACTCCCACCGGAGCGGATCCTCGGGGCTCAGGGCGAGGATCCGGGTCGCCTCCGCGTCTCCCTGCTTCCGCAACTCCAGGGCCCGCTTGGAGGCCTTCTGGAAGCCGCGCATGGCCAGCTCGAAGCCGTCCTGGGTCTCCTTCAGACCGTGGCGCTCCAGGACCTCTTGACGCTCTTCTGGACGCACACTCTCTCCAACCTTGTCTTGGATAGAGCCACCCGAAGGACTTGGCCCCGTACCCTTCGATCGTGGATCACGCATACGCCGTTGAGAAGTTGACCAAGTTCATAGAGGGCATCGACGCCCACTTGGATGCCATCGACGACAGTAACTCCTACAACTGGCCAGATCCCCCACGATGGCTGGAAGTGGAGGAGGTCCGCGCCCGGTTGATCGAGAACGCCTACGAACCCGGGCTGGGCGATTACGAGCAGTCGGGGAACCGCCGCGACCTGTGGGTCCAAGCGCGGTACCCGGCTATCCAGGCCTTGGGGCGAGCCCAGTCAGCCGAGGAGATGGCGGCGTTCCTGCGCCCAACGTCCCCAGCCCTGACGGCCGACACCCTCCATCCCTGGGTCTGGGAGCCAGCCGCTCCCCTATGGGCCGCTGAGGCATACCAGGACGCTGTCCTTGCCGCTGCCCGTACAGTCAACCGTCGCCTTCAGCAGAAGCTCGGCCGCCATGACGTCGGAGAAACGGATCTCTGTATGCAGACCTTCGACATGAAGGCACCCGTCGAGGGGAAGCCCCGCCTCCGCTTCGACGGGGACCGCAGCACCCCGACCTGGAGGGCTCGCCAGGACGGCGCGAAGTACACCTCCGCCGGGGCCTTCTTGGCGATCCGCAACCTCGCCGCCCACGAGGACGAGGTCAACTGGTCCCAGCAGGAGGCGCTGGAATACCTGGCGACGTTCTCGGTCATAGCGCGCTGGATCGAGGAGTGCACGGTCGAAACGGCTCCGTGAGCGCTTCGAGAATCTTGCTCCGACATCCATGTCTGCAAGGGGCCCGGGAGCCGTAGAGGGTGAAGAAGATCCTCAGCCCGGAGGCACCATGCACATCGCGCAGCACACCTGGCCCCTGTACTACCCCGGCTCCGACGAGCGCTCCGTGCTCCCCGAGCTGCTGGACGAGGTGCGGAAGGCCGAGGAGGACGGCGGTGTCGTCGCCCTCCTCCGCTGCGAGTCCTCTTGGCACATCATCCACGCGCGTCAGGCCGAGCCGATCCCGGACACCCTCCGACGCATGGCGGCCAGGGTTTCCTGCTGGTCCTGCTCGGAGAGGGCCATGAAGCGCTGGGTCCCCAAGGATTCCTGAGCCGGCCGGGCCACCGCGGCCTTCTCCACGAGGGCCTCAGGGGTGCTGGGGACCGAGCCCGCCTCCTTGGCCTGGGCCACGAGGTGCTCGTACATCTCCATCTCGTCGCCGCGCTCCACCAGCTCCCGCCAGACCTGGTCCGCGTCCCTGGGGAGGTCGTCCAGGAACGCCTGGCGCGTACGGGGGTTGGCGGCCTTCCAGGCGATGGCGCCCTCGGGAGTGCCCCGACGGGCCGCCGTGGCACGCTCCTTGGCGTCCTTGGCCATGGCCGCGTTGAGCTTGGTCTTGTCGCCCAGGTGGCCGCAGAACGTCATCCCGTCCGGGTCGAGCACCGAGTGGAACAGGAGCGTGTAGACCTTCGTCCGACCGACCTTCGCCTCGACGGCCAGGCGCATCGAGCCCTTCTTCCAGCGGTCCAAGAGGCGCCGGACCGGGCGCTCCGCCAGTCCCGTGAGGGCCATCAGGTCCGTCTGGGTCACGAAGATGTCCCGGACCCCAAAGAGGACGGCCAGACGCCACGCGTGCTTGCCCAGAGCGTCGTTCCCCTCCTCGGCCCAAACGTCGTTGGACGGGTCGAGGATCGTCATCAGGGTGTGGGACCAGGACCTCGGAGAGCCCCAGTCCGTCAGCTTTTCGAAGTCCTCATGGGCGTTGACCAGGTCGTTGACCAGCTCGTCAGCGATACCGGTCGTCTCCCGCCCATTACCCCTCTGAGGGTCCTTATCCTCCAAGATCCTTTCGGTCCAGGGCCCAGAGGGGATGGTGTTCTTAGAGAGGTACTGGGCGGCAAACGACCGGTATCCGGTGGCCCCCAGAGGAGTCCAGGACCTCCCGGCCAGAGAGTTGAACCGGAGCTGCATGTCCTCGCGCTCCTCCGGGTCGACGGAGGAGGTGCCGCGCCTGGCCGTGTAGAGGAGCTGGTGCCTGGACACACCGCCCTCCTTGGCCGCCATCTCCTGGACGGTCTCCTTGTGCTGGTGGGTCCAGCGGGCGATGCCCCGAGTCCCGGACAGGAACGGGTGGACCTCCAGGGCCCAGGCGACGTGCGCCTCGTTCAGGGACTTCGGGTCGACCAGGAGACGCTGGCGGATCTCGTTGAGGTGGTGGCCGGAGACGCGCTCCACGGACTCCTGGAGATCGGTTCGAACAAAAACATCACGGTCGCTAGAATTGCGGGACAACTTCATTGGTGCTCCGGATGCGTGATGGCGGACGGAGTGCCGGTTCGGAGAGGTTGAGCGACCTCCCGGACCAGCCGGGAATTTAAATTCCCTGACGCAGGCCCTTCGGTTCCCGCCGGAGGGCCTCGTCGCGTCTAGGTGTCACAGGATACGCACGCGCGGGCCCCACGCGCCAACTCCGAATTCCTCCAACAATTCCCGTAGTAACCATCTCTCCAGGAATTGTTGGAGGAATTCAGGCACCCCCATGGATACGGCCAACGGTTCCTCCATACGGGTTTTGGCTGCTATTATTGAGGCATCGCCACCGAGGCGATACGACTCCGCTGGAGGACCCCTGCACGGGGATGTCCTCCGTGCGTTGAGTCGAAGGGATAGCGGATGTCCGCCATCACTGCGCGCGTCAACAATGAACTGGTCCTGACGGAATCCCGCACGATGCGGGCCCAGACCATCGAGTGCACTGATGTGCTCGACAAGGTCAAGACCCTGGTGACCCTGCCGGACTCGTTCCATGTCACGACCGAGATGGTGGCCTCGTACTACGAGGTCCCGCTCTCGACCATCGACACTCTGGTCTCCTCCAACTTCGAGGAGCTCACCGGCAACGGTCGACGCGTCCTCCAGGGTCAGGAGTTGACAGCGTTTGCGACTCCGTTCGGCGGAGTCGCAAATCTGGGGCTGAGCTCCAAGGCCCGCTCCCTGGCGGTCTTCAGCCGGAAGGCCGTCCTTAACGTCGGCCAGCTCCTGACCAAGTCGGAGGTGGCCCGCCAGATCCGGACCTACCTCCTGGAGTCCGAGGAGGCCGCGTCCACTCCCCGCATCCCCACCTCCTTCGCCGAGGCGCTGGAGCTGGCCGCCGTTCAGGCCCGGGAGCTGGAGCAGGTCAATGCGGTGGTACAGGAGCTGGAGCCCAAGGCCGCCGTGGCCGACGTGATCAGCAGTTCCCTGGGCCTCAGCCTGACCGAGTTCCACAGCTGCTACTTCGTCGCCGTGAAGTACCGGGACTTCTTCGAGCACCTCTACGCGGCCGACTACTGCCGCGACGAGCGCGGGAAGCGCTGGAGCGAGAGCAAGCAGAAGTGGACCAACGGGTTCCAGCACCTTCACCCGAAGGCCAAGGGTCGCCCGTTCCTGTACGTCACCGGCGACTTCATCGACGAGAAGCAGCGCCGCCACCAGCAGGTGCGTGTCCGGCCCGGAGAGCCGGAGCTGGACTTCGTCCGGGCCCTCGTCCGTGACGGGCTGCCGCTGAACCCCGCCAAGACCATCCCGGACCTCCCCGAGCGGAGGAAGACGCGGAAGCCCAAGGCCATCGAGGCCCCGACCGCGACCCTCCAGGAATCCCTGGAGCCGGCCGAGGAAGCCCTCATCGACTTCGACAAGTTCCGGCGCCCGGTGGTCGTGGGTCTCGTCGCCCAGAAGATCCGGAGGGGTGCCTGATGACGCGCCTGAACCCCGAGCCGGTGGACACCAAGGAGATCCACGGTGTCATGACGGACCAGGACCTCACCTTCACCGCGAGGGTCGTCTGGGCATTCATCAAGGCCGTCTCCGACCCGCAGCGCATCAAGCCCATGGCCGAGCTCCTCGGGATGGCCGAGAACACCGTCTGGCGATCCCTGACCGCCCTGGAGGCCAAGGGCCTGGTCCGCAAGGTCAGCGGCGTCTGGCTCGCCGAGGAGGGCCGATGAGCATCTTCGACGACGTGATCGTGGGCTACGGCCCGGAGCAGCTCGTGGACATCGAGGTCCACGAGAAGCCCGACGGGACCTCGGTGATCGAGACGGTCAGCTACAAGCCCGTGAAGGTCTTCCAGAAAACCGACAGCGGGCTGGTGGAGCTGTTCGGCGAGGCCAAGGACCGCGCGCTGGAGGCCTTCTGGGCGGCGGTCGACAACGACGAGATCAACAACGACAACGGGGAGAACTACTGATGACCGTCTCGCTCAACCTCAACAACTTGATCCGGACCCGGCTGGTAGAGGTCGCCGAGGCCGCCTGGCGTGACCACCGCATCATGCCCATCGGCGACAGTGACGGACGTGTCCTGGAACTCGGTTCGGCTGCGACCCGGGAGCGCTGGGTCTGCGGGGCCGACCATGGGCACGGCCCGTGCAACGAGCCGCTGCTGACCCACCGGCAGGCCGCCGAGCTGCTGGGGCTGCTCAATGAGGACGAGCCGGTCCTCGACCCGCAGCTCCCCGTGACCGATGTCGAACTGCTCGACGAGCAGGTAGGCGGCTTCACGTGCGGCTCGCTCTTCCACTGGAGCGACATCCGGACCGAGTTCCAGAAGGCGCAGGGCTGATGCTCACCTGGAATCACGCCCAACTGGCCCTCCACGTCCTGGCCGCCGCGATCGTAATCGCCTGGATCGTCGCGTTCGTCCGCAACGAGCGGCCTCAGCCGGCCCCGGTCAAGCGCGAGGAGGACCGGTGACCGACTCCAAGAACCCGATCCGAACGACGGTCTCCTTCTCCTCGGAGACCGAGCGTCGTCTCCGTGAGGCGTCTCAGAAGAGCGGGCTGTCGATGGCTCTGCTGATGCGGCAGGGCATTGAGGCGCGGGTCGCCCAGGTCATCGGCGAGGAGCCCGAGATCGCGATCAGAACGACCGCTCACGACCTCATGGAGGCCCGGGAGCAGTTCGGCCTGCTGTTGGACGCGGTGGACGGCGTGCGGGCCGACATGGAGAAGCGGGGCTGGTCGTCCGAGACCGCCCAGGGCGTCGCCATGGTCTGGTTCCTGTCGGCCATGGGCCTCAACGGCCAGTGAGGGAGCAACATCCATGAACATCTACGAGTGCTTCGTCTGCGGGGCCCCGCAGGAGACCAAGACGTGTGACCGGTGCCGCAGCCGGATCCGCGGGCTCCTCGGCCAGCTCCCCGAGCAGTTCGCGTGGCTCCACCTGAGCCGTCAGCGGGTCCAGGGAGGAGGCGGGGACGGACGGTCGTCCAAGCGCCTGCACGCCCCCACGCCGGGCGACGAGAGGGTCCTGAACATGCTGGGCCCCGCGAGCCGTCAGCCCGTCACGACCCTGCTCGACCAGGTGGGCGAGACGCCCTTTCTGGAGGTCCTCTGGAGCTGGTGCGAGGCGGTGACCGAGGAGCGTGGGCTCAACCCCGTCAGGAAGCACGTGACGACCATGACGGCCCGGCTGACGGCCCACCTGCCGTGGATCGTCGAGCAGCCCTGGGTGGCCGAGTTCGCCGACGAGATCGGTGACCTCGTCAGGACCTGCCAGCGGATCACCCTGACGGAGCCCCGCCGGGAGCTGCTGAGGGGCGTCACGTGCCCGTCGTGCGACGGCCTGACCCTGGTCCGGTACTACCCGGGCGATTGGGCGGCAGAGTGCTTCCTGTGCCCGTCGGTCCGCTTGGACTCGCACGACTACCAGCAACTCGTCCAGGAGGCCTACCAGGCCGTTAGCACGCCCCGGGAGGGCTGATGCCCCATGAGCGTCCGCAAGAGCCCCGCGTCATCCAACGGCGCGGGGCCTTCCCCATCTCTGTCCCTCACCGACCGGATCCTGCTGGCGGTCGCCTTGATCGCCGGGATTGCGGTGACGGCCGTCGGCGAATGGGAGCTGGCCCGTCAGGTCGGCATCTCCCCTACGGTCGCTCCCCTACTGGCCGTCGTGATCGACGTCTACGTGATCGCCGCCGTACGGGCCGGAAAGGGCGGGGACGTCGCCGCTGCCCTGACGATGATGGGCGGTGCCCAGGTGGCCACCCATCTGCTGAGGACGGGTCACATGAGCGCCTCGGTGCCCCTGGTGGCCGCCGTCAGCCTGGTGGCGCCCGTCGTCATCTGGAGGGTCCACGCCCTCGCGGGGGCCGGAAGGGTCCCGGAGGTCGCGAAGCCCGTGGTGGACCTCATCCGGGTCGGCACTCCCCCGTGTCTGACGCCCCGTCCAGAGGTTGTGACGGCCCGCGTCGGCCCGGAGGCGGAGGAGGTCGCCCAAAGCTCGGAGAAGCCGTCGGCGGACCAGATCGTCCGAGGGCTCTACGACCAGCTCGGAGGGATGCGCCCTGGGACTGCCCACATCCGTGACGCCCTGAAGGCCGCGGGACTCCCTTGCTCTGACGGGACTTGCCGGGAAGCGCGCAAGCGGGTGGAGGCGAAGGAGCCGGAGTTGAAGGTGCTGCCGCCCGCCTGACGGATGTGGGGATGACGTCTATGCGTCCGAAGGGCGGCATTAGTGGTGACCCCGCACCGGCTGGGCGGGGCCACCACGACCTGTTAGTCCTCGAACAGCTTGTTGAAAGCCTCCCGCAGCATCTCCCGCGCAAAGCCCTCGGCGGCACCCCGCGCGATGGCGTTACGCAGTTCGTTGCCCTGGCCGGTGCGGACGACATCGGTAGATGCTGCCTCGTTGACCTCGGCCTGAGGTGCTACGGCGGCTTCCGTGCTCTCCGGGGCCTGAGCCAGCCGCTTGCGACCGAGCTTCCAGAGACGGAACATTGATCTCCCCTTGGGAATCGAACGCAAGGGGCGAAGAGGCGCGTTGCTAGAGCCCTCCCGGCGGGCACGCGTGACCCCTCCCCGCACCCATGGCACGGGGAGAACTCTTAACTGCGAGTCGCAACAGCTTGGCGGGGCCCGGCGCGACGAGTAGCGCGTCGCCGGGTCGAGGGCCGCCAACCAGACGGACCGTCGACGAGCACCATGAGGAGGGCTCGGACCACCGCAGACGTCTGTGCAAGCCCGAGAAGCACCCGCAGCAGGGGCTCAGCCCAGTCGGGTTCACGCTTCGAGGTCGGGTCATGCACGCTTCCATAATGCACCATCGCCCTCGCCACCCGGGCGGACTTTCGCGGCTTCCGGTCAGTTCACGTCGAGACGAGCCCCTGAGCGACAGCCGGCCGCCGGGACTTCACGGGATCAGCCCCATACGGGTTGGTCCCGTCGGCATGATGCGGACATGGACGCAGGGGTGTGGGTCGGTGCGGTCTTCGGGGTAGTCGGCACGCTCATGGGTGGCGGGCTCTCGATCTGGGCGACGGTCATTGCTCAGCGTCAGCAGGCACAAGCAGCAAGGCAACTCGTGATCGCCCAACGGGTCGACACAGCCGTGGACTCCGCGATTCAGATGTTCTTCCAGATCAAGCAGCACGTCCGTGGGAGGCCGTCCGAGTTCCAGGAAGGGGCACGGCAGCGCATCGAGGTCTGGCAACGGGCCCTACAGCAGCAGGTGAACAAGCTGGAACCGGTCTTGCTGAGAATCCGTGATGAGTCCTTCCGGCTCCGGCTCAGCAAGATCGCGGAGTTCCTGGCATGGCCGGAGGTGTCGGAGCCGGCTCTTGAAGGATCTGCTGGGATCCTCTCCGAACTCTGTGATCACGCGCTGGATTGCTTGGGCGCCTCCGTTCGAGATGAACCGCTACCTCCGGAGGGCATCGGACTGACCCGGGCCCGCAGGGTCGAGACGCTCTATGTGGCGTACATGGAGGAGTTGGCGCTGGAGCACGAGGAAGGGCGCCACTGACTATCCCCCAGGGGAGTTGTACGCGATCGGCCCCCGGACTTCCCGTCTCCCGGCAGGATGATCGCCGTGCAGACGGAGACGTTGGTGGGGCTGATCAGTGGTCTGGGCGGTGCTGCAATCGGCGCCGGAGGGGCCCTGCTGGGCGGATGGCTTCAGCAGCGCCACCAGGTCAAGACCGCACGAGAGCAGAAGATCGGCGACCTGGGCAGAGCGGCCGGTGACAAGCTCCTTGCAGAGCTGTACGGCCTGCGTCGACTCGTCATGGATTGCAGCTACGAAGAGTTCCGTGAAGAACATCCACAGTGGCGCAAGACGGCCGTGAACCACGTGGATGCGGTTGAGCTCGCGGTGGGGCTGATACCCCAGGCGCCGGGCGTCCGGACGAGGGTCAAGGAAGCGATGGACCTGGCCGAGTCCGGAACGCTCTACGCGATGCGGGCCGATTTGGGTCCGCGCAGGGAGCTACTGCATCTGTTCGGAGGATGCAACGAGGCCATCGAGATCGTCTCGGCCTTCATGCGCGGTGACCCCATCCCGGCGCCCTCGCGTTGGGTGGCCAGACGCAAGGCGGAGGAGCAGCGTGGCGAGGGGAGAAACTGGGAGCCACCGGGTACCCAGACCTAGACCAGACCCCGTCATGACGCCCGTCAGAGCACGCACGCAAAGGATCTTGGTGGGGGTATAGGGGTGCAGGCAGAGACGTTGGCGGGGCTGATGGGTCTCGCGGGTGCCGTGGTGGGTGCGGCGGTCTCCACGGGGGCGGTGATCTGGCAGCAGCGGAAGACCGCCCATGAGGCGGAGCGGACACACCTGCTCGGGCTGTCCGAGGCGGCTGCCAACGAAGTCATCCGACTGAGCTACGAACTCCAGGACCACTTCGCCAAGGACGTAGAGGCGGACCCCTTCAGCAGTGAGTACTGGGCCTGGGCCTCCCGCCTGGGAGAGCTGAACCGCTCCCTAGAACAGCAGGCCCTCAGGTTCGCGGATCCGCAGGTCCGACACTTCCTTGAGTGGATTCACGCCAAGATCGACCACCATGGGGTGAGGCTCCGCCGAGACGAGGAGGGCTTGCCCATCGCCCCATACGAGCTCTTGTGCGCCGATCTCAGGACCGTCATGGGCACCGTACTGCGGCGGCAGCCGTATCCCCCGGACCTATGGACCAACTACCCGGACGCCTTACCCCCGTCATGATGCCCGCCCGACGGGTGCTTGCGTTTTGAAACACCTGCCCGCATAATCAAGATCAGCAGGACACGTACGTCCTCATGCAGGCCCCGACGCCACTGGCGGACCGGGGCCTTTCGCATGCTCGGGAGGGCTTCAGTGGAGGACGAACTCTGGCTGACGGTCCGGGAGGCCGCCGAGCTGACGGGCGTCAGCATCGTGACGGTCTACTCATGGGTCCGCCGAGGCCACCTGAAAGTCGAGGGCCTCGATCACCGAGGCCAGAAGCTCTTCCGTCATCTGTCCGTCGCCCAGGCCGAGAAGGCCACCCGGGCCCGTGCTCCCCGGCGGAACTTCCAGATCGCCGCTTGACGGTCACCGCGGAAACGAGAGGATGAGGGCGAACACCGCCGTCGCCATCTCGCGAACCTGGAGTGCACCACACCATGAGCGCTACCGGTCCCACCCTCTGCCTGTGCGGCTGCGACAGCGTGATCGCCGAGGGCAGCACCTTCGCCTCCGGTCACGACAGCACGTACTTGTGGCGCGTCCTCCGAGAGGACTTCGGCGACGGCAAGGGCGTCAGCGAGCGCTTCCTCAACTGGTATCTGGAGAACCGACCGGCCCGTGGCACATCGACGTCGGTCTGACGCGTCACGACACCCGTCGTCATGCCGGTCGTAAGCGGCGCGCCTACTTCGGTAGTACCTGACCCTGGTCCGTCACGTAGTAGCTGTTCTTGCACTCCATGAGCGCAGACTCCGACACGTTGTACGGACCGCCAGCCTGTTGATTGCAGAACCTGTTCAAGATCTGAAACTTCTGGGCGACGGTCACACCGACAGGCTGGTTGTTCTGCTGCTGGTTGTTCTGCGACTGGTCATCCAACTGCCCCTGCACCCACGGGTCCGGGGATGTGGTACCCGAGCCGCCATCAGAACCCAGGACCGCACCGCCCAGGAAGAACGAACCGACGGCGATGACGACGACCCCTCCCACGATGGCCACCGGCCGCTTCCACCAAGGCGTCTCCATCCGCCTCAGGATGGTTCGAAACTCCGGGTCGTTCTCGTACTCGTTCCGCCACCGAATCCGATTCACTGCAACCCCCAGGCCCGACTGGCAACTTGATCGTGCGCGGAGAGCCGGGCGGCACAGAGTATGCACCAGACATCCATGAGATCTACACATGAGCCCCATCTTTGATCTGGCCATGAACATCTGACGGCCTTCACATACCCACGGAGACCCGCATGGCCACCGTCGACAACATCAACCTCTTCGCCCTGTACGCGGAGATGGGGACGATGACGGACCCCCGCGAGAGCGAGCCCTCCGAGTCCCTCATGAGGATCACCGCCGGGGAGCTCGTGGACTTCGCCGATGCCGTCAGGGCCTACGAGCGCTGCCTCACCGAGGGCGGCGACTACGAGGAGGCCCGGGAGACCGCCCAGGCCCACTACAACGACTCCCGCCGCTGACGGGGCTCCTGCGGTTAATCCAGTGTCCGCAGCTCGGGCCACCACAGGGGGTGCTCACTGAGCAGATCGCGGATGGCGGGACTGTGATCGCGAATGAATCGGGAGTAGTCGCGCCAATCCTCGAAGGACTCCGTCTCGGGGATACGGCGAGTCGCCACCAAACCGGTCTCGATCACGTCCGCTAGCGCCTCAGCGATCAGCAAGACCCGTTCCCGCTCGGCCCCGTCAGCCGGGCACGGCGCATCCTCATAGAAGTGCTTCCGCATGCCGGGGTACTCCAGCATCTTGAAGTAGATCTCGCGCACGTTGTTCAAGGCCAGGTCGAGCCCGTTCGTGCCGCTCAGGTTGTTCGCGATATGAACCTGCTGCGACACGGCCCGCGTCTGTATGCCCACGAAGGCCAAGGTCGCGACCAAGCTGATCAACCCTGCGATTGTGGTAACCGTGGACAACACGGCGTTCCCCCCTCTGGTCGGCCGAGGTGAAGCATTCCCCTCCTGACGGCCATCAGCACGTGACCGGTCACCCGTCACCACACGCGCGTGAGGGGGTGAGCCGGCCGTGGCCCGAACCTTCTCCGCAGAGGACGAGGGGACCCTCCGTCAGCTCCACGCTGACGGGCTCCCGAGGAACGAGATCGCCCGTCAGATGGGATGGGCCGTCGGGACCATCACGAACCACGCTCAGCGCCTCGGGCTGTCCTTCGACAGGGAGGCCGTCAGGGCCGCCACTGACGCCCGTCAGGTCGACCTGAAGGACAGGCGTCAGCGTCTCCAGGAGCGCCTGCTGGATCTTGCCGACCTCCAGATCACCCGGGCCCAGAACCCCTACCGGCTGACGGGCTTCGACCACCTCGGTCAGTTCGTGGCCCAGATCGTTGACCAACCCCCGGCCAAGGAGACCAAGGACCTGACCCTGGCGGCCTCCAGCGCCCTCACGAGCGCTCTGAAGCTCGCCCAGGTCGACGCCGGAGACGAGGGACGGGAGAACGCTCGCGGACTCCTGGCGACCCTCGGGGAGGCCATGACGACCGCTGCCCGAGAGCTTGGGGGCGACGATGCCGACGAGTACGGCTCGTAGCACCCAGTTCCTCCTGGAGCGCTTCTCCCCCAAGCAGATCCGCAGCATCGCGGCGGCCAACCGGAGGATCAACCTCTGGGAGGGCGCGGTCTCCTCCGGCAAGACCATCGCTTCGGCGTGGGCCTGGCTGCTCTTCGTCCCCCAGGCGTCCACGGCGGGCGAGCTGGTGATGATCGGCAAGACCCGGGACGCCGTGTACCGCAACGTCCTCCAGCCGATGATGAACCCCGACATCTTCGGGGAGCTGGCGACCCAGGTCGACTACAACTCCGGGGCACCGACCTGCCGGATCTTCGGCCGCCTGGTCCACGTGATCGGCGCGAACGACATCAAGGCCGAGAACAAGATCCGAGGCATGACGTGCGCCGGTGCGTACGTCGATGAAGCCACGCTTCTCCTGGAACCCTTCTGGGACATGCTCCTGACGCGTATGCGCGCCCCTGGGGCGAGGATCTACGCGTCGACCAACCCCGACAGCCCGGCCCACTGGCTGAAGGCCCAGTTCATCGACAACCCGGACCGCCGGACGTCCATGAAGGTCTTCTCCTTCGAGTTGTACGACAACGTCCACCTGGACCGCGAGTACGTCGAGCACACCAAGGCGAGCTTCAGCGGGCTGTTCTACAAGCGCTTCATCCTCGGCGAGTGGTGCGTGGCCGAGGGCGCGATCTACAGCATGTTCGACGAGTCCCGCCACGTCGTGGACATCGTCCCGACCATCGACCGCTGGATATCCCTGGGGGTCGACTACGGCACGGCCAACCCCCTGCACGCGGTCCTCGTGGGCCAGGGGACAGACGGCCGGCTCTACGTCACGAGCGAGTGGCGGCATGACGGCCGGGCCTCGATGCACCAGCTCACGGACCTTGAGTACTCCGAGCGGCTGCGGGGATGGCTGTCCACGCTGAAGCCGCCGGGCTCCCAGTTCCAGGGCGTCCACCCACAGTTCGTGGTGGTCGACCCCAGCGCGGCGAGCTTCATGCAGCAGCTCCTTCGCGACCGCCTCACGCCGTACCCGGCCGACAACAGCGTCCTGGATGGCATCCGCACGGTCAGCTCACTGCTGGCCACAGACAGGCTCCTGATCCACCGCTCGTGCACCGAGCTGCTCAAGGAGATCCAGGGCTACGTCTGGGACCCCAAGGCCGCCCTCCTGGGCGATGACAAGCCTCTGAAGCTCAATGACCACGGCGTGGACGCTCTGCGCTACGCCATCCAGACCACCGAATCCGTCTGGCGGAGTCGGATGAAGGAGGTGGCCTGACGTGCCCCTGCCCCAGAGCAACATCGCCTGGCCGCCTGCTGACCTTCGGTGCGTGTACGACAAGCTGGCCGTCTGGTCGGCCTGGTACTCCGGCGACCCCGACGAACTCTCCGGCGTCTACGGCGGCTCACAGAGCTACGACACGAGCGGCTTCTTCGCCTCGGAGCGGGGAGGTTTCCGGGCGCGTGTCTCCCGAGCCCTGCAACGCTTCTGGTGGGGCGAGCGGGTACCTCCTGGAGAGCGCCGGACGAAGCTCCACGTCCCCATCGCCGGGGACATCGCGAGCATCTCCGCGGACCTGCTCTTCAGTGAGCCCCCGGCCCTCAAGGCCGAAGACGATGCCACCCACAAGCGCCTGGACGAGCTGATCGACGACAACACTCACGCGGCCCTCCGCGAGGGTGCCGAGATCGCCGCTGCGCTCGGAGGCGTCTTCCTGCGGGTCGTGTGGAATGCGGACCTGGCGGACAAGCCCTGGATCTGCGCTGAGCACCCCGACGCGGCCGTCCCCGAGTTCCAGTGGGGTCGGCTGTCGGCCGTCACCTTCTGGCAGGTGATCCACGACGACGGAAACAGCGTCGTACGCCACCTCCAGCGGTACGAGCCGGGGCGCATCCTGCACGGCCTGTACGTGGGAGACCGGGACTCCCTGGGCATCCCCGTGCCGCTGACGGACTACCCGCAGACTGCCTCCCTGGCCCCGATGGTCGACGCCGAGGGCGCGATCGTGACGGGCACCCGGGGACTGGCGGTCGTCTACGTGCCCAACGTCCGGCCCAACCGGCTCTGGCGGCACCTTCCTGCCGCCGCTCAGCTCGGGCGCAGCGACTACGCCCAGCTCGAAGGTCTGATGGACAACCTGGACGAGGCCTGGTCCGACTGGATGCGGGACCTCCGGCTCGCCAAGGCCCGTCTGCTCGTCCCTCAGACGATGCTCGACAGCCACGGACGAGGCCAGGGCGCGTCCTTCGACTTGGACCGCGAGCTGTTCACGGGCCTCGAAGGGATGCTCCAGCAGCCGAGCGAGAATCCGATCACCCAGGTTCAGTTCGCCATCCGCACCGAGGAGCACAAGGCCCTCACCGAGTCGCTCACCGAGCAGATCGTCCGGGGCGCCGGGTACTCGTTGCAGACCTTCGGCATGAACGGCGACGTCGCGGTGACCGCCACCGAGGTGACCGCTCGCGAGCGGAAGTCGATCACCACGCGAGGCCGGAAGATCAATTACTGGAAGCCCGCCCTGGCCGAGATCCTGGAGGCTCTCCTCGGGATCGACCAGGTGGTGTTCCGCAGTGGCGTGACGCCCCAGAAGCCGACCATCGAGTTCCCCGACGCGGTGGCCGAGGACCCGAAGGACCTCGCCATGACGCTGAAGATGCTCGCCGACGCGAGGGCCGCCTCCACCGAGACGCTCGTGGAGATGCTGCACCCCGACTGGGACGAGCTCCGGCGCCGCGAAGAGGTCAAGCTCATCGAATCGTCGACCGCTCCGGCTCCGGTCCCCTCCACGCTGCCGCCGAACGGCCCGCAGACAGGCCCGCAGCAGCCGGGAGACCCCAACGCTCAGCCGGGTCAGGACGGGCCTCCACAGGCCGCTTGAGTCGCGCTGAACCAGCCCGCCACGTGCGGGCTTTCTTCATGCCCGCAACGGGCGCCACCACCCGCAATGGGAGATCCGCATGAGCACGCCTGCTGAGCCCACCACGCCCGCAACGGGCCCGGAGCCCACTGGCACCACCGGCACTGACCCCCAGCCGGCTCAGCCGTCCACCGCGTCCGCAACGGACAACGGCGACACGACGGACTGGAAGGCCGAGGCCCAGCGCCTCAAGGCCGAGGCCGACCGCTGGAAGGCCAACAGCCGCAAGAACGAGAACGGCAAGAAGGCGAACAGCGACCTTCTGGCCAAGGTGGCCGAGGCCCTGGGCCTCGATGCGGGCACCAAGCCCGACGCCGACCAGCTCACCCAGCAGCTCTCCGCCTCCCAGGCCGAGGTCCGCCAGAGCAAGGTCGAGGCCGCCGTACTGCGAACCGCCGCACGCCTGGGAGTGGACGGAGACGCGCTGCTCGATAGCCGCTCCTTCGTGGACTCCCTGGCCGAGCTGGACCCCTCGGACTCCGCTGCCGTCGAGGCGGCCGTGAACGCGGTCAAGTCCCGGTTCCAGAAGGCCGACACCGGCGCTTCCGCGCCCACTCCCCCGGCGCACTCCGGCGCTCCGATCTCCGGATCTCCCGGCGGCTCCAAGCCGATCACGGAGACCGAACTCGCCCAGATGACCCCCGACCAGATCGCCAAGGCGTACGAAGACGGCCGCCTTGCGCACCTGATGTAGGGCTGAAAAGAGAGGTTCCATCGTGGCCATCACCAGGTTTCGTCCTGAGATCTGGTCCGCACTCCTGCTGTCCAGCCTGAAGAAGGCCCACGTCTACGCGGCGCTCTGCAACCGCGACTACGAGGGCGAGATCCAGGCGGCCGGTGACACGGTGCGGATCACCTCGATCTCCCGTCCGACCATCAACAACTACACGCGCAACGCGGACATCCAGTACGAGGAGCTGACCGACGCTCAGCGGACCCTGGTCGTCGACCAGGAGAAGTACTGGGCGTTCTCGGTCGACGACGTGGACGCCGCTCAGGCTCGCGGCAACGTCGTTCCCGAGGCCATGTCCGAGTCGGCGTACGGACTGGCCGACGTCGCGGACCAGTTCCTCGCAGGCCTGTACACCGGCGTGTCCTCGGCCAACACCATCTCCACCACGGCCGTCACCACGGGCGACGCCGCATACAACTCGCTCGTCGATCTCAAGGTGAAGCTCGGTGAGGCCAACGTCCCGAACGCGGGTCGCTGGGTGGTCGTGCCCGAGTGGTACCACGGCCTCCTGCTGAAGAACCCGAACTTCATCAACGCGGAGAAGGCGGCCGACAACGGTCAGGCCCTGCGCAACGGCATGGTCGGCCGCGCGGCGGGATTCGACATCCACGTGTCGAACAACGCCCCGCTGGTCACCGGCGACGACTACGCCGTGATTGCGGGTGTCCCGCAGGCGATCACCTTCGCCGAGCAGATCGTCAAGACGGACGCTCTGCGCTCCGAGCTCCGCTTCGCCGACCGCGTCCGTGGCCTGTACGTGTACGGCGCCAAGCTCGTCCGCCCCGACGCCCTGGCGGTCCTGACCGCTTCCCGGACCTGAGAGGACTGACCCATGGCGCGCACTGCCGTTCCGTACTCCAACCTCGTTGCGAACGGGTCCCTGGCTGCTCCGTCGGGCACCACCCTGGACGCCACCAACGACCACGTCATCACTGGTGCCAAGCCGGAGCTGACCGTCCTGGTCGTCACCAACACCGACACCAACCCTCACACCGTCACGGTCAAGGCGGGCACGTACCCGCCCGCTCTGGCGGCTGGACAGGGTGACAAGACCTTCAGCGTGGCGGCCTCCAGCACCACGTACTTCGGTCCGTTCGAGTCCGGCCGGTTCCTCCAGGGTGATGGCTCGGTCCAGATCGACATCGAGCCGGGCCACGCGGGGAAGATCACCGCGCTGCTCGTGCCGAGGAACACCTGATGAACGCCGAGACCATCTTCGTGAAGGGCGAGGGCGGGGCCGTCTTCAAGATGGACCTGCCCCTCAGCGAGGGCATCGCCCAGCGCCTGGAGCGCGGCGAACTGACCCGCGTCAACGAGGACGGGTCGCCGTTCGAAGAGCCCGCGGATTCCTCGCTTCAGGAATCCGCGGAGCCGGCCAGCACCCAGGAACCTCCGAAGAAGCCGAACAAAGCGTCCTCGAAGGCCGACTGGGTGGCCTGGGCCGTCCATCAGGGAGCGGACCGGGAAGAGGCCGAGAGCCTGACCCTGGCCGCTCTGATCGAGCGCTTCCACAGCGCCGAGTAGTCCAGGAGGACCACCATGGCGCGTACCGCGCTCACACCGCAGATGTTCACCACGCTGGGCCTCGCCCCGACGTACGTGGCCCCGGACGCTGCGGGCGTCTCCTTCCGCTCCAGCGGCAAGCAGGTGCTCCACGTGAAGAACGCCTCGGGCTCCTCGATCACCGTCACGCTGAAGATCGGCAAGACGGTGGAGGGCCAGGCCGTCACCGCTCCCACCGCCACGGTGGCTGCCGGTGCTGACAAGTTCTTCGGCCCGTTCTCGGACAGCTACGACCAGCCGGACGGCACGGACACGGTCTTCGTGGACCTCAGCGCCGTGACCTCGGTGACGGTCGCCTGTCTGTCGCTCTGAGCCGGAGGAGGCGTCCATGGCGTACGCCACCGTCGATGAGTTCACCGCGTTCCTCGATCCGGACTCCGTACCGGCCAACGCCCAGCGGCTTCTGGACCGGGCTTCCACGAAGCTCGACCAGCTCCTGATGGGCGCTGTGTACGAGACCGACGCTGACGGCCTCCCCACGGACCCCGCGCTCGCGTCGGTCTTCCGGGAGGCCGTCTGCCTTCAGGCCCAGTACATCGACGCCCTGGGGGACGAGACGGGGGCCATGGCCAACGTCTCCCAGATGACCCTGGGGAATCAGAGCATCACCCGGTTCTTCGGGAGGCCGAACTCCCCGTCGGCGGTCAAGACCCCTCGCGTCGCCCCGGACATGCTCGAACTGCTCCAGGTCAAGGGCCTCTTGCCGGTGCACCCGTATACCTGGGGGTGAGCCGTGCTGCTCCTCCCCACGCACGCGATCACGATCCTGACCCGGCCGGAGCCCACGAGGGACCGCCAGAACAACCGGACCTTCGACTGGTCGACGGCCACCAGGACGTCGTACCAGGGCCGTACGGAGCCGCTGAGCTCCACGGAGACGGTCCAGCAGGGCGACCAGGTCATCACGTTCCTGGACTGCTTCCTGCCCCCGTCTGCGGCCGTCACGGCGTACGACCGGGCCGAGGTCGACGGTGTCACGTACGAGGTCGACGGCAGGCCCGACGTCTACACCGGCCACGGGCCCCTGAAGGCGCTCTCGTACCAGCGGCTGACCCTCAAGCAGGTCACCGGCTGATGGGCGCCTTCAAGCCCGACGAGGCCGCCATCGCCTCGCTGGTCCATGAGGACTTCGTCCAGGCCGACCTGCACGAGCGGGCCGACCGAGTGGTGGCCGCCGCTCAGGCCAACGCGCCTGTGGAGACGGGTCGGTACCGCGACTCCATCCACGCCGAGGACGGCCCGGACGGCTCGGTCCTCATCGTCTCGGACGTCGAGTACGCGATCTACATCGAGTACGGGACCAGGGAACGCAACCACCCCGCCCACCACACCATCGGCAACGCTCTCGACGCCGCAAGGGATTGATCCATGGCCACGTTCAAGCTCGCCTTCGCCTATCAGGGCCACCAGCCCGGTGACGTCGTGGACGTGCCGGACCAGGCCGTCAAGGAACTCGTGAGGGCCGGGGTCGGCCACCTGGAGGGCGCTGAGCCCGTCCTGCGGCTCGGTCACCTCCCCGAGGTCGCCCAGCCCCAGACCCCGGCTGAGGAGACCGCAGCGGGCGACACAGAGCCTGCCCCGGTCAAGCGGAGTCGCAAGGCTGCAACCAAGCCTGCCGAGTAACAAGGGGAGGCCGCGGTGCCCGTATTCATCCCCAGCGCTCCGCCGCCGACCACGCCGGACCCGGAACAGATGGTGGTCAACCACCTGATCTCCCGGCTCGGCTACCAGGCTTCAACGGAGCGCCCCGAGTCGCTGACCGGGATCCTGCCGTACGTGCAGGTCACCCGCATCGGCGGCGCCAAGGCGGTGCAGACCTGGCAGGGGGCGCGGCTCTTCGACGAGCCTCGTCTCTCCCTGGACGTCTGGGCGGCCGACCGCATCGCTGCAACCGACGCAACGGCTGCTGTCCGTGCCGCCTTCGAGCAGATGCACGGAATCTCCCGGGACGGCGGTCTCGTGCAGCGCACCTGGGAAGAGACGGGCCCGGCACTGCGGCCGGAAGAGCCCAACACCAACGTCGTGCGGATCGGCCTCACCGTCGGCCTCCGCGTCCGACCTGTCTGACCCGCGACCCCTCCTGGGCCAGTCCGGCCCGCCTTCCTCATGCCCTGATCGGAGTTGGCATGCCCATCTTCGTGACGGCGTCGAACACAGGAGTTAATTCCATGTCTGCTGACAACACGCAGGTGCGGGTTGGCGTCGAGGGCGCGGTCTACATCGCCCCGGTCGGCACCACCGCTCCCACCGACCCCTACTCGCCGTGGGGCACCGGGTGGATCGACTGTGGCTACGTCACCGAAGACGGCCTGACGGAAGCCCTCAACGAGAACCGCCAGGAGTTCAAGGCGTGGGGCTACAACGCCGCGATCCGTACCCAGGTCACCGACCGGACGTCCACGTTCAAGATGACCTTCCAGCAGACCAGCGCGTACACCGCGTCGCTGTTCTACGGCGTGGACATCGCGGACATGGTGTCCTCGGGCACCGGCGCCACGCAGTTCCTGTCGTTCAACGACCCGCAGAACAGCGAGCCGCAGTACTGGGCGCTGGGCATGGACGTCGTGGACGGCAACTACCCGCGCCGGATCATCGTCGCGCGTGCTGAGGTCACCTCGAAGGGCGACATCGCCTACAAGTCGGACACGGCCGTCATGTACGACCTGACGTTCACCAGCCTCCAGGCGGCTTCCGGCGGCGCGTCCATCACCCGCCACTTCGGCCTGGTTCCGCTCCCCTCCTGATCTGGGGCGTTCCTTCCAAGCTCACCGGCCGGGGAGACCTTCGCGGGTCTACTCCCCGGCCGGTGACCAGCCGCTACGGCTGACAGACCCGCGAAGACCCGCGAGATTCTGGAGAAAATCCCATGTCCCGTCCCAACCGCAAGCGCCTCAAGCTGGCCACCATCGACGCTCAGATCCTGGAAGCCCAGGGCGACAAGTACGTCGAGGTCGTCTTCGAGGACGCTGACGGTGACGAACAGACCGTCCGCTTCCTGCGCCAGACCTGGTGGCCGCTGCCCCTGGTGAAGCAGTTCACCAGCGGTGCCCCGATCACCGACTCCGACGATGAGACGGAGCTGTCGGAGGTTCAGTCCGCGCTGGACCTCTCGATCGCCACCCTGCGCAAGGTCGCCCACGACAAGGGCATGTTCGACCGGTTGAGCGAGCAGCTCACCCTCGGCCACTTCAACGCGATCGTGGAACTGGTCACCGGCGGCGACGAGCAGGCGATGAGTGAGGGGGAATCCTCCAGCTCCTCGGAGTGATCGAGGAGCACCCCTCCGAGCTGCGAGCGGACATCGCCCGGTACTTCCCCGGGCGGTCCCTCAACGAGTTCCACCGCCTCACCGAGGACGGAACCGCCGGTTCCATGTCGTGGCTGGAGCTGTGGGAGTTCTACCAGGCGCTCCCACTCGGCTCGATGACCAGGGCTGCCCTTGTAGGAGACCACGACTACAGGCGCTGGACCGAGACGGACTACATGCTGCGGGAACTGATCACCCGCATCGACTTCGGCAACCGGATCATGTGGGCCGGGAACCAGATGCAGGGCAAATACCCGGAATTCCCCCAGTGGCCTATGCCGGACCTGCGGTCTCTGGAGGACCGGGAAGCCGAGGCCCATGCCAAGGCCGAAGCAGCGCGCAAGGCACGGCGCTTCTACGACTCCATGAAGCCCGGGGCGCAGCAGAACACCGAGTACGCACAGAAGCTGGCGGCTGCCCGCGAAGAACACCTGCGGAGAGTCGCCGAACAGGCACGCCGCGAAGCGGGTGAAAAGGCGCCGTCCACCGGTAACTGAATCGGAGGGGCGATGTCCACCAACGTCGGCCGCGTTGAAGCGTCCATTGTTCCCAACGTCTCGGGGTTCGCCGCGCAGGTGGACGCCGAACTGACGCCGATCATGGACCGGATGGGCCGGAATCTGGGGCAGAGCCTCACCCGGTCCATCAACTCGGCGCTCGACTTCTCCGGCCTCAACCGCCGACTTCAGGAATCCCTGGACCAGGCGGAACTACAGGCCCTGCGCTCCGGGCGCAACGCCGGTCGGAACTTCGCCACGGCGTTCCGCTCGGAGGTGGAGCCCCGGCTGCGGAACCTGCCCGACGTGAACGTGGGGCTCAACCTGGATCCGGCGACCCTTGCCGCGTTCCGGGCGCGCATGGCGGATCTGACGCAGAACCACACCGTCACGATCCACGTCCGCACCGACAACCAGAACGCCCTGATCCGGCTGCGCACCCTCGCTGACGGGGCCACCCGGTCCCTGGGAGGTTCCACCGGTTCCGGTGGGGCTGGCGCGGCTGCTGGCGGTATCGGCCTGATGGGCGCCCTCAAGGGCGTCGCCGTGGTGCTGGGTGTGTCCCTGCTCCCGGCGATCGGCGCTGCGGTCCCCATGATGGCCGGTGCTGCGCTCTCTGCGGGCACCCTGAAGCTGGCCTTCTCCGGTGTCGGCAAGGCCCTGGAAGCGGCGGGGCAGGGTCATAAGCAGTACGAGAAGGCCCTCCAGAAGCTGACTCCGGAGCAGCGCAAGTTCACCGAGAACCTCATCAGCCTCAAGAAGGAATTCGCGCCGATCGGCAAGGAGATCCAGAAGGCTGCCCTGCCCGGCTTCACCAAGCTGGTCAAGGGCGCCGCGCCGATCGTCAAGATCCTCGGCGACAACATGACCCGCCTCGCGGGCAGCTTCGGCGATCTGGCGGCCAAGGCGGGCAAGGCCCTCAAGGACTCCGGGTTCCAGAAGACCCTGAACACGAACTTCAAGCTCGGGGTCGGCTTCGTCAACGGTCTGGCCGGCTCCTTCGGCACCCTGACCCGGTCCCTGCTGGACTTCGGCGCCAAGTCGAAACCCACCCTGGACGGCTTCCAGAATCTGATCGGCGGACTGCTGAGCAGGGGACTTCCGAGCCTGTTCAAGGGCCTGGAGCCGGGCATCAAGGGTGCCTCCCAGGTACTCAACGGGCTCGACTACCTGCTGAACTCCAAGCTGCTGCCCTCGATCGGCCGGTTCGCCGGTGCATGGTCCGAGGCGATGGGCCCGTTCGTGCAGCAGACGCTGAAGTTGTTCGGCGATGTGGCCGGGACCGCCTTCGACCTCCTGGCGAGTGGGCTCCGCAAGGCTTCCCCGCTCCTGCACGATCTTGCTGCGGGTCTGCACGGCCTGCGGATGGTCTTCGCCGACATGGCGCCGACGTTCAAGGATCTCGGTGCGACGATCATCGAGGCGTTCCTGCCGGTCGGCGGTGGCGGCAAGGGGCCTCTCGCGAGTCTGGCCGACTCCATCAACAACAACAAGATCGCGATCCAGGAAGCTGCCCGGGTCTTCGCCAATGTGGTGATCGACATGGTCCGGGTCGGCGTCAACTCGCTGTCGATCCTCGTGCATGCCTTCCACATCATGGCCTCCGGGGTCATCGCGGCGCTCGGAGCGGTTCTCACCGCTGCGGACAACGCCTGGGGATGGCTCCCGGGTATCGGCGGCAAGATCCATGCTGCACGGCAGGCGTTCGACGGGTTCGCCGCAAACTTCAACTCGAAGCTGGGTGCTGCGGATGCGGCGGCCAGCGCTTTCGCGGCGTCGGTGGGGCCGAAGCTGGACTCTGGCCAGCTGAAGCTGAACATCTCCAACTGGACGCAGCAGATCGCTACGGCCAAGCAGCAGCTGTCGGACAAGAACCTGCCGCCGGAGAAGCGGGTTCAGCTTCGGGCGATCATCGCCGACCTTGAGGCGAAGATCCACAACGCCAAGGGTCAGCTGGCGGCGATGCCGGACTCCCGGCAGTCCAAGATCCGGGGAAACCTGGCGGACTTGCAGGCCAAGCTCAAGACGGCTGAAGGCCGGTTGGATCACGTGCCGGACTCCCGCCGGGCTGCGATCCGCGCGGAAATCTCGGACCTTGAACGGAAGATCCGAGCGGCTCGGGGCGAACTGGCCAGCCTGCACGACAAGACCGTCACCGTGACGATCAACGGGCGGGCGACCGGTATCAACCCGGCGCAGTACTACTCGCAGGGCCCGCACAAGAGGAACGGCGGCCTCATCCCGCGCTACGCCTCGGGCGGCAACGTCCAGGTGTTCCCGCACGGCGGCTACATCCAGGGCCCCGGCACCGGAACCTCGGACTCGATCCTGGCGTTCATGGGCTCCGGCGCGATGGCTCACGTCTCCAACACCGAGTACGTGATCCGGGCGGCGGCGGTCAAGAAGTACGGTGTCGCCTTCCTGGACGCGGTCAACCAGGGCGTCTTCAACGCGAAGAAACTCGCCACCGGCGGCCTGGTTCCGCGCCTCGCGTCGGGCGGCACCACCAAGAAGCAGAAGCCCCTGCCGAAGAACACGGTGCTGTTCAACGGTCAGCGGGTGTCGGAGACGTCGATCATCTCCGCGATCGGAATCTCCTTCATCCGGGGCCTGGAAGGCACGACAGCCCAGATCCAGTCGGCTACCGACCGGGTTGTCCAGGCGATCCAGAACGCCTTCCGGGGCGTGCGGACCACCGTGGACGACCGTGTGATCAAGATGCTGACGACGCAGGCGGGCAAGCTGAAGGAGCTGGCGAAGGCCCGGGACGCCGTCGCGGCGAAGATCGCTGCGGCTCAGCAGTTCGCGGCCAACACCCGGTCCGGGGCGCAGCAGTTCGCGTCCCTGGCGTCCCTGCCCAACAGCGGGGCCGGATTCGGTGCGAGCGGGATCCTCAACGGCTTGCTAGTCCGCCTGGCGCAGCTGAAAACCTTCTCCGGCAACATCTCGAAGCTGGTCAAGATGGGCCTGTCCAAGGGCCTGATCCAGCAGATCATCGCGATGGGCCCGGATCAGGGAGCGGCGTATGCGGCGGCTCTGGTGGCGGCGACCCCGTCCCAGCTGAAGTCGATCAACTCCACGCAGGCGGCGATCGACAAGACCGCCACGTCCTTCGGCAACAACGCCGCCGACATCCTGTACGACGCGGGCAAGCAGGCGGGCAAGGGCTTCCTGACCGGCCTGAAGGCACAGCAGGCGTCCATCGAGAGGTCGATGTCCGACCTGGCCAAGGCGATCCAGAAGGCGATCAAGCACGCGCTGGAGATTCACTCGCCGTCCAGGGTGATGTTCCGTCTCGGCGCGTTCACCGGCCTCGGCTTCAAGGGCGGCCTGGACTCCACGCACCAGGCGATCGCCACCAGCGCCAACCAGCTGGCGGGAGCCGTCCAGCGCGGTGTGGGCATCGAGCCGGCTGCCCGAACAGGCGGTGACACCCACTACTACGCGAACGTCACTGCGAACGTCACGGACAAGCCGACTCGGCAGGTCATCATGCACGCCCTCCGAGACACCGTAGCGCTCCACTCCCCGCTCATCGCCTGACCCGGAGGGGCATACATGGCTATCTTCGTACCCCCCTCCGGGTCGGTCCCGGGCGGCGGTATCAACCCGCCACCGATCGACCCGATGGAGGTGCCCAGCCTGTCCTGGACGGACAGACGGGGGCGCACGACGCTCCTGTCCGACTGGGAGAACGGCTGGCTCCTCCAGCCCGGCGTCCGGGGCCTGGACCTTCCCTCGTTCGACTTCTACACCGACGAGTCCCCGCAGATCGACGGCAACGCCCTGCGGGGGACCCGCGCCCAGGCCCGGGAGATCTTTCTCCCGATCGCCATCTTCGACACCGACCGGGCCAGCTTCCTGGCCCGCAAGCGGTCCTTCATGGCGAGCCTGCATCCGAAGCTGGGCGAGGGGATGCTGACCGTCACCGAGGCCGACGGATCAGCACGGACGATCGGGGCGTACTACGTCTCCGGCCTTGAGGGCGATACGGGCCAGGACTCCTCCGGCCTGCACTGGCAGGTCGTCGGCCTGACGTTCTCCTGCCCCAGTCCGTACTGGCTCGGCGATCACATCATGAGGACCTTCTCCACCGGCGCCAGCGGGAACTTCTTCCCGGTGCAGTTCCCGGTGCAGGTCCAGGACTCCCAGGTCCTCGGCAACACCACGATCGACAACCCCGGCGACGCCGAGAGCTTCCCGATCTGGACGATCCACGGGCCCGCCACGTCGGCGGTCATCTCGAACACTACGACGGGCCTGAGCTTCTCTGTGACGGCCTCTCTCGGCTCCTCGGACGTCCTGGTCGTCGACACCCGTGAACGCGTCCAGACGGCCGTCCTGAACGGCACGACGAACTGGTGGCCCAACCTCTCCACCAGCTCGGATCTGTGGGCGCTGGAGCCCGGTGAGAACGCCGTCTCCCTGGCCCTGGTCGGCGCCACCAGCAGCACCGTGGTCCAGGTCGACTACCAGCCGTGCTTCCTGAGCGCGTAGGGGGTGGAGATGCCCATCCCTGACGCGGTGACCGTCCAGGTTCGGGATCAGAACCTCCGCATCCTCGGGGTGGTCAGCGACTTCACCTCGCTGACCATCACTCCGCGGTTCAACGCCGTCGGGGCGTACGTCCTGAACATCTCTGCGGCCTCACCCAATGCGGACTTCCTGATCCCCGGCAACGGCCTGGTGATCCGCAGGGGTTCGAACGTGCTGATGTCCGGCCCAATCCGGGAGCCGAACTGGTCCTCGGGCGACGGCGGAAGCGGCACGCTGACGGTCAACGGGGTCGACGACATGACGCTCCTCGCCGGGGCGACCTGCTGGCCCACCCCGACGGCCGCAGACAGCGCCCAGACGGACCCGATGTACAAGGTCTCCGGGGTCGCGGCTGAGACGGCCATGCGGACCCTTGTGAATCTCAACATCGGGCCCGGCGCCCAGGCGGCCCGGAAGGTCTCGAACCTCACGCTGGCCGCAGACGGTGGTCACGGGGCGGCCGTCACCAGGCAGGTCAACCAGTTCGACAACCTCTTGGCCGTCCTTCAGGACATCGCCAAGACGGCCGGGCTGGGCTTCCGGATCGTCCAGGTGGGGACCAGCCTCCAGTTCCAGGTCTACGAGCCGGCTGACCTGTCGGCCTCCGCGAAGTTCTCCTTCAAGCTCGGCAACCTCCTGGACGCCTCGTACTCCGTGACGGCCCCGACCTGCACCAAGGCCGTCGTCACCGCCGGAGGCGGCACCAGTCCCCGAGTGGTCAAGGTGTACACCCGGGCAGACGCGGCCTTCCCCGGCGCGTGGATCGAGCAGTTCGTGGACCTGACGAGCGTCGACACCGCGTCCGTGGACCTCACGGCCCAGATGGACCAGGCGGCCGACGAGGCCCTGACCTCCGGGGCGGCCCAGGGCAACCTGACCGTGACGCCCATCGACACGCCGCTCCTCCAGTTCGGACGGGACTACACGGTGGGCGACCAGGTCTCGTGCCAGGTGAGGGACGACTTCATCTCGGAGGTGGTCCGCGAGGTCAACATCACCTTCGACGCCCAGGGCGGATACGTCGCCAAGGCCGTCATCGGCTCCTCGGACTCCACGAACAACCAGGACGTCCTGGCCCGGCAGTTCCAGTACATCGCCCGCATCTTCAACCGGCTGAGGCGCCTGGAAACGCGCAAGCCCTCGTGACCAGGAGGTCTCCATGGCGCAGTCGTCGTTCCCCTTCGGTTCCTCTCAGATCGCCACGGAGGACCAGTGGTCCTCGATGTTCCGCATGGTTCAGGTGGACGGCGTCTTCGCCACCAGCGAGACGGGCACGGACCTGAAGGTCACCGGCTCCAACGCCTCCACCGTGTCGGTCGCGGCCGGAGAGGCGTGGGTCCAGGGGACCTACTACAAGAACGACGCAACCCTGAACGTGAGCGTCCCCACCAACTCCGGTGGCGCCTCGGCCCGCAAGGACCTGATCGTCCTGCGCCGGGACCCGTCAGGCGACTCCACGACGGTGCAGTACAAGACGGGCGGCACGAGCTTCCCGTCCCTGACGCAGACCACGAACGGCACCTGGGAGATCCCGCTCGCGCAGGTCACGGTGGCCGCTGGAGCGTCCGTCGTGCCGCCGTCGAACGTGACCGACACCCGGTACTTCCTGGGCCGTCCTGTGGTCCTCGCAGGCGCCGCAGACATGCGTGCGCCGGTGCGTGGCCAGCTCAAGGTCGTCAACGGCACGGACATCTACATGGGCGACGGCGCGGCCTGGAACTTCGTGGGCATCGCCGAGGGCCCTGCCTCCAAGACCTACACCCCAGTGTGGAGCGCGGGCGCCACGACCATCAACTGGGGCTCCGGCAGCCAGAACATCGGCCGCTACAAGCGCCTGTCCGGCAACCTCTACTGGATCAAGATCCAGCTCATCCCCACCGGTAACCCCCCGGCGTACTCCGACCCGATCGGCGTCACGCTGCCCTTCCCCACCAGGGGCGAAAGCCGTGACCTGTTCACGGTCAACTTCACCCAGGACCAGGCCAACGGCGGCCAGTCGGCACTCGGCACGGCCATGGTCTTCCCGACCGAAGGCACCACCAAGATCTCCCGCATCAGGTTTCCGCTGGCCGACGGCACCTCGCTCTCGTCGAAGATCAACAGCCGGAACATGTGGACCAACGACCCCTTCAACGTCAGGGCGAACGACTGCCTGACCATCACCGGCACCTACGAGATCGCCTGACCCCGACCCGCACAACGAAGGAGGGGCCATGGCCCGTCATCTCTTCGGTCTCTCCCCGGCCGACGTCACCGTCTCGCAGTCCGGCACCTCGCTGGTTCTGGAGCCCGGCTCGATCGGCACTGCCTGGGACGCCCGGGTGGGCGGTACCCAGATCACCGACCTCACCGATCTGGCGGGCACCCCGATCACCCAGGTCACCTCCGACACGTACTCGGTGATCGGCTTCTACGGGCCGGACGGCGTGACGAACCTGTACCTGGACTTCGGCTTCGCCGGGGGCCGCACCCTCATGCAGGCGACTGACCTCGGCGCCTCGATCACGGACCTTCAGACCAACAAGCTCGACGCCACGGCCGATCTGAGGTCTGGTGGCACCGTCACAGGCGACCTGGTGGTCACGGGCCATCTCACCGCCGGGAGCTTCGCGCTGCCGGTGCTCACGCCCTCTGGACGGCGCCCCGCCTACCGCAAGGCCACCTGGTCCCAGCAGTTCCAGACGGGCCACGGCTGGACCGTGGGCGGCACGGGCACGGCCAGCTCGAACGTGAACGACACCACGGACTTCGTGCGCGGCACCCAGGCCCTCAAGGTCACCACGGCCGCGAACGGCATCCAGTCCCAGGTCCGCAAGCTCGCCGGGCCCGCCATGGACCTCACGGGCAAGCTGGTCCGCCTGATCCTCAAGGTGGACGACGTCACGCACCTGAACCGCCTGGAGTTCCTGATCGGAACCAGCTCTTTCACGAACTTCTACCGGTGGACGGTGCACACCCACAGCGGGGTGAACCCGAACTACGTGCAGAGCGGCGAGTGGGTCACGGTCCACCTCAACTGGGCGGATGTCACGGCCTCCGGCGGTACGTACACGCTGAACGCCAGCGGCACCCCGAGCAGCCGCTCCGGCTTCACGGACATGCAGGTCAACTGCTACGACGATGCAGCCGGCCCGGTGACGTACCACCTCCAGGCCGTGGAGCTGGTCCCGGACACCACGGAGACCTTCCCCAACGGCGTCATCACGATCAGCTTCGACGACTCGTACGCCTCGGTGTACGACCTCGCCCGACCCAAGATGGACGCCCTGGGCTTCTCCGGCTCGATGTTCAACATCGCCGAGGCCATCGGCTCCAGCGCGGTGTACCTGAACACGACCCAGATGCGGTCCATGCAGGACTTCAGCGGCTGGGAGATGGGCGGCCACGCCTACGGCACGGCGGCTCACGCGGCCCGGTACACCACGATGACCGAAGGGGACGTGGCCGACGACTTCCGCAAGCTCCGCTCGTGGATGGTCCAGAACGGCTTCACCTCGGAGCACTTCGCGTACCCGGGCGGCCAGTTCGGCAAGACCACGGACGGCGTCCCGGTCGACCACATCGCGGCCCGGTACTTCACCTCGGCGCGCTCGATCATCTCCGAGAACGTCGAGTCCTTCCCGGCGGCCATGCCGTACCGGCTGAAGGCCGTCACCGGCATCAACGACGGCACCAGCATCGGCGGCGTCACGGTGTCCTCCCTGACGACTGCCGGAGGAAAGCTCGACCGCTGCCTGAACAACGGCGACTGGCTGAACCTCTGCCTCCACAAGATCGTGACGGGCACGCCCGCCGACTCGACAGAGATCAGCCAGACCGGTTTCAACACCCTGATGGACGCGATCAGCTCGCGCGGGATCCCGGTGGTCACGGTCTCCGAGGCCATGCGCTACTACAGCTAAGGAGGCGCGATGACCCTCCGGGACATCGACCTGAAGTACGTCAACGGGGCGCTGGTCAGCGGTAAGAGCATGCGTGTCGGCTCTGCACCCAACGCCTCAAGCAACCTTCCGGCGGGCTATGGCGGGTCGGCCACGGCCACGGGCCTGTCCATCTCCTCCTCCTACGCGGGAGGGGACGACGACGGCACGGGCACGGACTCCACTGGCCGGCTCAACCTGTACTCGTACCAGCGAGCGAACAACTACAGCTTCGGCGAGAACATCCGGCACTTCATCATGAGGTCGGACGCCAAGACGATGCAGGCGTTCTACATCCCGGTACAAACCTCGAACTCGAAGGGCGGGTATGACGCGACGTTGCGTGACCCGCTGGCCTCGGGGATCAACTGGAAGCCGGTGGTCTGGCAGGGAGCCCATTACGAGGCGAACGACCACGGCTCGATTCACGGCCACTGGGAGCTGGAGGTCGCGGACTCCACCGGTGCGCTCCAGGGCCGCCTGGAGATCCCGTTCATCGACCAGTCGAAGCTGAGCAACGGCATCGACACCACGACGATCGGTCTCGACTACACCAACATCAGGACCAACCAGGCTGACTTCTCCGTCCGAGCCCAGAACATCACCACCGGCGACTACGCAGGTCAGACCACCTGTCTGCGCGTCGGCGGCGGGAACGACAAGGTCAAGGACATCCGGCTGTCCATCAGCTCGGACATGCTGGCCTCGGGTGACCGCTGGAAGATCCGGGCGAACACCGACACCGAGTCCGGCTCCAACGCGGGCACGAACTTCCAGATCATCCGCTGCGCCGACGACGGAACCCAGCTCGGAACGCCCCTGTTCATCCAGCGCTCGGACGGCCAGATCACCAACGGCGCCCCGTCGGCCAAGAGCGCCCGGTGGGCGGCCGCCTGGGGCACCTCGGGCATCCACGGCTTCTCGGCCCAGCCCTCGGCCACGATCGGCTCTGCTGCGGCCTTCGACGCCGTGATGTCGGCCAACACCGAGCGGGCCTTCCAGGCCAATGTCACCGGTGACGCCAACCGGCGCTTCGTCGTCTTCGCCGACGGCAAGACCGAATGGGGCGACGGCACGGCGTCCCGGGACGTCAACCTCTACCGGTCTGCTGCGGGCACCCTGGCCACGGACTTCTCGCTCACTGTCGGCGGCACCTTCCGAGCCCCGACGATGCGCGGATCCATCTCTGCCAGCGGCACCCTGACGTTGCAGTCCACCAGCAACGCCACCAAGGGCACGATCAACATCGGCTCGTCCCAGTGGAACGACGGCACGAACGTGATCCTCGTGGCCAACACCACCGCCGCTCCTGCCTCGAACCCCGTGGGCGGCGGCTATCTGTACGTCGAGTCCGGCGCCCTGAAGTTCAGGGGCTCGTCCGGCACCGTCACCGTCATCGCCCCGGCCTGATCCGGGCTCGAACCACACCCTTGGAGAACACCATGCAGATGACCCCTGAGCAGCTCGTCGAGGAGTACCGGGACACCGTCCTGGAGCTGCACCTCACCCGGCGCCGTATGGCCGTCCTGGAGGCCGAGAACGCCTCCCTGCGGGCCCAGCTCGCCCCCGCCGAGGAGCACGGCCACGCGCACCCCCACGAGGACGAGGCGCACCCGCACGGCTCCTGACACAGGCCCCCGGCCCCGGGAGTTCCTGGGTGTGGTTCGCCCTGGGGCCGGGTCTTTTTAAATTCCATCGCACCTGTAGTACAGGGGCGGTTACCGTCCATCCATGGACGATTCGCTCTCGTACGAGAGTCTGCTCGCCGGAGCGAAGAAGTTTGCCGGGCTGGCGCTACAAGCACATGACCGGGACGAAGAGGTGTTCGTCCTGCACACAGGCGTCAGTATCGAGCGTCTGATGAAGGCGGCCCTGGCCAAGACCAACCCGGTGCTGCTGATGGAGACCGGTGCCGCCAAGAACGACCATGTGCTCCTGCACTTCGCGGGTCTCCGACCGCACTCGGAACGGGTCCGCACCATCAGCGTCTCGGCGGCTCTCGCACGCATACGGTCGGCGGGGTGGCTGACGGATGACTCGAAGTTGGACGAACTGATCGAGCTGCGCAACGGAGTCGTCCACCTCGGGCCTACCACATTGGACAGCGCGGACGTCCTGGCGACGTTCAGCCGCACGACCAACACCCTGCTGGCCCATCTCGGAATCGCCCCCGTGGATTACTGGGGCGACCGGCACCGCATGATCGAAATTTCACTGAACGATCAGCTCGAAAGGGTTGAACGCGACGTCAAGCGGCTCATTGAGCAGGCTCGCCTTCGCTTCAAAGAACGGACGCGCGGGTTGCCCTCGGCAGCCGTACAGGCCCTCACGGACAGGGCCGTGCTAACGGGTCTGACGTACCCGACCGAGCGAGATGGCCAGTTCGCCGTCGGCCACGTCGTCTGTCCCGCGTGCGAAAACCCGCACGCCGCCGTAATGCTCTTCACAAACGGGGTGGAGAGCGACCGCGCTTCAGCAGTCGAACGGCGTGAGTCCTACGCCGGGTACACGTGCACGCTGTGCGAGCTGCCATTGGTGACCATCGAGCATGTCGAGGCAGCCGGGATTGACGTCATGGACGCTCGGCTGCCCGACGCTGTGGTGAGGGTGGCGGAAACCGCGGTCAAGGAGCTCCTGAGAGCACTGGAAGCCGTTCCCCTGCTCCGTAAGCCACCCCAACCTGTTTCTGAGTAGTCCTGCCAGAGCCCCGGCTCCCCGGCCGGGGCCAGGCCCATGAAACCCATCGCCCTGTAGTACAGGCGCCGCTACCGTCCCCTCATGGACGATTCGCTCTCGTTCGAGAGCCTCCTCAAGGGCGCCGGGAAGGCCGCGCGCAAGGCCATCGAGGACCATGCACGCAGCGAGTACGACGAGTTCGCCCTCCATGGCGGCGTCGCCGTCGAGCGACTCGCCAAGGCCGTCCTGATCAAGAGGAACCCGGCCTACCTGGTCGAGATGCGCAACGGCAACTCGGACATGCTGCTGTACTTCGGCGGCGACCTTGACCTGGATGTGGACCAGGTCCGCACCGTCGGCGCCAAGGAGGCCCTACAGCGGCTTCGGCGCCTGGAGGTCCTCCCGAAGAAGGATGCTCAGCTTGATCAGTTGATCGACCTTCGTAACGGCACGGCACACACGACTGTCGGTGATCAGGCGAAGGCTCTGCTGCCGTCGCTCGCCGAGACCGTCGCGCTCCTGCTGAAGGAAGTCGACCTCTCGGTAGAGGGGTTCTGGGGCCATTGGACAAGCATGGTCAACATGGCAGTCGACAAGCAGCGGAGCGAGATCGAGCGGAACGTACAGATCCGGATCAGGCAGGCCCGGCACCTCTTCGAGGGCCGATTCAAGGGCCTGCCCGACAGCGTCAAGGAGCGTGCTCTTCAGGAGCCCGATGACGGGGCCCGTCTTGTCTCGATCATCGATGGGGACGACGACGGGAAGCTACTGGTCATGATCTCCACACTGCCCTGTCCCGCGTGTGGCGCCGAGGCAAACGTTCAGCTCTTGCCGGTCAAGTTTTCGACCACGGGAGTGGAGCTGATCGCCGATCTTCTTAGTTGCCAACACCGTTGCGTTTACTTCCGTGAGCGGTTCGCGAGCCCGTGCTCGAAGAACGTGATGGCGGTGTGGATGGTGTAGTTCTGGCTGGTCGTGGG
>NZ_JBSFJX010000022.1:0-76544 GCF_053598275.1 Streptomyces sp. NPDC001156
TGTCCGAGGGGGGACTTGAACCCCCACGCCCGATAAAGGGCACTAGCACCTCAAGCTAGCGCGTCTGCCATTCCGCCACCCGGACTAGGTGTCTGCCGCCTGGCCGGAGGTCTTCCCCGCGGCGACAGGGACAACAATACCAAGGTTTCGGAGTGGCATTCACCTGCATATTCCTGGCCTGGGGGCGTTCGAGCGCCCTCTCACTCTCAGCAGCCGAGCGACTACATCGACACGGAAAAGGCCAGGTCAGCAGGGATACAGCCGGGCGGTGCCCGCATGGGGCGCGCACCGCCCGGCAGCCGTCATGGCATCAGCTGGTACTCCGGGAAGTTGCCCGGCAGCCGCTCCCCCTCCGGGCCCTGTGTCACCGCGCGGACCAGCAGGTCGCCGCCCACGAACGCGCCGCGCCAGGACGCGCCGAAGCCGCCGAACAGTTCATCGCGGTCGCCGCGGGAGCGCGGCTTGCCGTGGCCGACCTTGAAGGCGCGGATCTGCGGGGCCAGGCGGTCGTACGTGGTCCTGTCGTCCGTGGACAGCGTGGCGACCAGCGCGCCGTTGGACGCGTTCATCGCCGCCAGCAGCTCCGCCTCCGTGTCGACCAGGACGATCGTGTCGACCGGGCCGAACGGTTCCGCGTGGTGGAGCGGAGAGGAGGGGGGCGGGTTCAGGAGCGTCACCGGGTGGACGTACGCCGATGTGTCCTGGCCGGGCAGGAAGCGCGCGTCCTCCGCGTTGCCGCGGTGCAGCGGGATCGCGCCGCGGTCGATCGCCTCGGTGACCTGGTCGGTCAGCTCCTTCGCCTTGGCCGCGTTGATCAGCGGGCCGAAGTCCAGGGCCGGGTAGGGGTCGTCCTGATTCTCCACCGCCAGCGGGTGGCCCACCTTGAGGGTGCGGACCGCTGGCAGGTACGCCGCCAGGAACTCGTCGAACAGCTCGCGCTGGACGACGAAGCGCGGATATGCGGTGCAGCGCTGCTTGCCGTAGTCGAAGAGCTTCGGGATGACCGCCGTCAACGACTCCCAGTCCGTGTGGTTCCAGATGCCCCAGGTGTTCAGGCCCTCTTGTTCGAGGATGTGCCGCTTGCCGAGGTCGGCGACGGCCGTGGCCACTGCGGCGCCCGTGTCGCGGCCGCCGACGAACGAGACGCAGCCGATCTCGGGCGCCCGTACGAGTGACTCCGACAGCTCTCCGCCGCTGCCACTGACGAGGGTGACCGGTATGCCCTCGCGTGCGGCGAGCGCGCAGGCCAGGGTGAGGCAGGCGAGACCGCCGTCGGTCGGGGTCTTGGCGATGACCGCGTTCCCTGCCAGGGCCTGGACCAGCATCGCGTGGACCAGCACGCTCATCGGGTAGTTCCAGCTCGCGATATTCGAGACCGGGCCGTCCAGCGGGACTCGGTCGCCGATCATCGGTTCGATTCCGTCGACGTACCAGCGCACGCCGTCGATCGCCCGGTCCACGTCGGCCTGGGCGAGCCGCCAGGGCTTGCCGATCTCCCAGACGAGGAGCAGGGCGAGCAGTTCGCGGTGCTCGGTGAGTGCGTCCAGGGTCGCGGCGACGCGGGCCCGGCGTTCGGGCAGGGGCACGTGGCGCCAGGCGCGGTGCTGGTCGAGCGAGGCCTGCACGGCGCGCCGGGCGGCCGCCCGGTCCAGGCGCGGTGGGCTCGCGATGGGGCTGCCGTCCACCGGGCTGGTGGCGGGCAGTGCCCGGCCGTCCAGCTGCCAGGAGGAGTTCCAGAGGTTGAGGACACGGTCGTCCCGGAAGGCCTCGGGAGCGACGGCCAGGCAGCGCTGCCAGGCGTCGGTCCAGGACGTTCCGGACTTGAGGGTGAGGGTGGGTGCCATCGGATAGCTCCGCTCTCGGTGCACATTCGGGGGCGGGGGGTGCATGGCTCGTCCGTGTACGTGATCGTCGTGATCGCACATGTCGTACTCGGACGTCGTACGTGGGACGCTAGCGAGGCGCCGGCGCACCTGTAAGTGATCTCACGTCAACTATGAGTGACGTCACGCTCCGCTTCCAGCAGGGCGAGTACCAGGTGCGCCGTCTCGGTGGGGGTTCCGCCCACCTTCACTCCTACCCCTTCCAGCGCCGCTTTCTTCGCCTGTGCGGTGCCGGAGGAGCCGGAGACGATGGCGCCGGCGTGGCCCATGGTCTTCCCTTCGGGGGCGGTGAAGCCCGCGATATAGCCCACGACGGGCTTGGTGACGTGCTCGCGGATGTAGTCGGCCGCCCGTTCCTCCGCGTCGCCGCCGATCTCGCCGATCATCACGATTAGTTCGGTGTCGGGGTCGGCCTCGAAGGCGGCCAGGCAGTCGATGTGGGTGGTGCCGACGACGGGGTCACCGCCGATGCCGACACAGGTGGAGAAGCCGATGTCCCGCAGCTCGTACATGAGCTGGTACGTGAGCGTGCCGGACTTCGACACCAGGCCGATGCGGCCCGGCTTGGTGATGTCGGAGGGGATGATGCCGGCGTTCGACTGGCCGGGGGTGATCAGGCCCGGGCAGTTCGGGCCGATGATTCGGGTGGCGTTCGCCTTGGCGTACGCGATGAGGGCGACCGAGTCGTGTACCGGGATGCCCTCCGTGATGACGACGGCGAGGCCGATGCCCGCCTCGGCGGCTTCCATCACCGCGGCCTTGGCGAAGGCGGGTGGCACGAAGACGACGGTGACGTCGGCGCCGGTCGCCTCCATGCCCTCGCGCACCGTGCCGAAGACGGGGACCGTACGGTCGTCGAAGTCGACGGTACGGCCCGCCTTGCGCGGGTTGACGCCGCCGACGACGTCCGTACCGGCCGCGAGCATGCGACGGGTGTGCTTCATGCCCTCGCCGCCGGTCATGCCCTGGACGAGGACCTTGCTCTCCGTGGTGAGGTGGATGGCCATGGCGTGCTCCTTCAGACGGCGCCTGCGAGTTGGGCGGCCCGGCGCGCGGCGCCGTCCATGGTGGTGGCCTGCTGGATCAGGGGATGCGCGCGGTCGTCGAGGATCGCGCGTCCCCGCGCCGCGTTGTTGCCGTCCAGGCGGACGACCAGCGGCTTGGTGAGCCGGACGGAGTCCAGCGCCTGCACGATGCCGTCGGCGACCGCGTCGCAGGCGGTGATGCCGCCGAAGACATTGACGAAGACCGACTTGACGGCCGGGTCGGAGAGGATGACCGACAGGCCGTCGGCCATGACGCGGGCGGACGCTCCGCCGCCGATGTCGAGGAAGTTGGCGGGTCGGGCGCCGCAGCCCGCGACCACGTCGAGCGTCGACATGACGAGGCCTGCGCCGTTGCCGATGATGCCGACCTCGCCGTCCAGCTTGACGTAGTTGAGGCCCTTGGCGGCGGCCCGTGCCTCGAGCGGGTCGTCGTGCTCCGCGTCCTCTGCGCCCCAGCGGGTCTGCCGGAAACGGGCGTTGTCGTCGAGGGTGACCTTGCCGTCCAGGGCGAGGATGTGGCCCTGCTGCGTCTGCACGAGCGGGTTGACCTCGACGAGTACGGCGTCCTCGCGGACGAGCACCTGCCACAGCCGTACGAGCACGTCGACGGTCCGGGCCGGCAGGCCGGCCGCCGCCGCGATCTCGCCCGCCTTCGAGGAGGTGACGCCCTCGGCCGGGTCGATGTGTACGCGCGCCACCGCTTCCGGACGGCTCGCGGCGACCTCCTCGATCTCCATGCCTCCCTCGGCCGAGGCGATGGCGAGAAAGCGGCCCGCGGCGCGGTCGAGTACATAACTCACGTAGAACTCGCGCTCGATGGAGACGGGTTCGGCGAGCATCACCTTGCCGACCGTGTGCCCTTTGATGTCCATGCCCAGGATCTGGCGCGCCGTCAGTTCGGCGGACGCCGGGTCGGCGGCAAGCTTGACGCCGCCCGCCTTGCCGCGGCCGCCCGTCTTCACCTGAGCCTTGACGACGACCTGGCCGCCGAGCCGGCGGGCGATGTCACGGGCCTCCTTGGGCGAGTCGGTGACCTCGGCCCTCGGCACCACGATGCCGTGTTCCTCGAACAGCTCTCTTGCCTGATGTTCGTACAGGTCCATCTCGGCTCCTGTCTGCGATGTCGTCGAGAGGCCGGCCTCCGACGACTGAAAAGTGCCGCACGCCCCCTGGACACCACTCACTGGATGCGGGATAAACAAGCTTCATACAGTATTCGTCGACTGTATGCAATGTACCCGAGGGCGTCCCGACCTCCTGGGAAGCCCTCATTGCTTGACGTCCGGGCACACCCGGACGCGCACGGCCCCGCAAGGGCGAACCAGACCACGTACGAGTGAGGAGCGCTGTCATGACCAAAGCCCTCGACGGCATCCGCGTCCTGGACATGACCCATGTGCAGTCCGGTCCTTCCGCAACCCAGCTGCTCGCCTGGCTCGGTGCCGATGTCGTCAAACTGGAGGCGCCGACCGGGGACATCACGCGTGGGCAGCTGCGCGACCTCCCGGACGTCGACTCCCTTTACTTCACGATGCTCAACTGCAACAAGCGGAGCATCACGCTCAACACCAAGACCGAGCGCGGCAAGGAGCTCCTCACCGAGCTGATCCGCCGCTCCGACGTCATGGTCGAGAACTTCGGACCGGGCGCCATCGACCGCATGGGCTTCACCTGGGACCGCATCCAGGAGATCAATCCACGCATCGTTTATGCCTCCATCAAGGGGTTCGGCGACGGCCCGTACACCAACTTCAAGGCGTACGAGGTCGTCGCGCAGGCCATGGGCGGGTCGATGTCGACCACCGGCTTCGAGGACGGACCCCCACTCGCGACCGGGGCCCAGATCGGGGACTCGGGCACGGGAGTGCACGCCGTGGCGGGGATTCTCGCGGCCCTGTTCCAGCGGGAGAACACCGGGCGCGGGCAGCGGGTCAACGTGGCCATGCAGCACGCCGTTCTCAACCTGTGCCGGGTCAAGCTGCGCGATCAGCAACGCCTGGCACACGGGCGGCTCGCCGAATACCCCAACGAGGACTTCGGCGACGAAGTCCCCCGCTCGGGCAACGCGTCCGGCGGCGGCCAGCCCGGTTGGGCGGTCAAGTGCGCACCGGGCGGCCCGAACGACTACGTGTACGTCATCGTCCAGCCCGTCGGCTGGAAGCCGATCAGCGAGCTCATCGGCCGGCCCGAACTCGCGGACGACCCCGAGTGGGCGACGCCCCGGTCCAGGCTGCCGAAGCTCGCCAAGATGTTCCAGATGATCGAGGAGTGGTCCTCCACGCTGCCCAAGTGGGAGGTCCTCGAGCGGCTCAACGCCCACAACATCCCGTGCGGGCCGATCCTGTCCACCAAGGAGATCATCGAGGACGAGTCACTGGCCGCCAACGAGATGGTGGTGCGTGTACCGCACCCGGAGCGCGGCGAGTTCGTGACCGTCGGCAGCCCGCTCAAGCTCTCCGACTCCCCGGTCGAGGTGACGGGTTCGCCGCTGCTCGGCGAGCACAACGAGGAGATCTACATCGGAGAACTCGGCCTCGGAGACGAGGAGTTGCGCCTGCTCAAGTCGAACGGAGTGATCTGACGTGATGGCCGAAGACCGGGAGCTGACGGTCAGGTCCGTCCTTGACGCGGTGCGGGCCGAGGGGCGGACCGCGCTCACCGCGCCCGAGGGCAAGGTGATCGCCGACGCGTACGGGATCGCCGTACCGGGCGAGGAGTTGGCGACGGACGTCGAAGAGGCGGTGGCGTACGCCGCACGCTTCGGCGGACCTGTCGTCATGAAGATCGTCTCCCCCGACATCCTGCACAAGACCGACGCCGGGGGTGTGATCGTCGGCGTGGAGGGCGCCGAGGACGTGCGTGCCGCGTTCCACACGATCATCGAGAACGCGCGCAACCACAAAGCCGACGCCCGTATCGAGGGCGTGCAGGTACAGGAGTTGCTGCCGCAGGGCCAGGAGGTCATCGTCGGCGCGGTGACCGACCCCACCTTCGGCAAGGTCGTGGCCTTCGGTCTCGGCGGGGTGCTCGTCGAGGTCCTCAAGGACGTCACGTTCCGGCTCGCGCCCGTGGACGCCGACGAAGCACTGTCCATGCTGGACTCCATCCGCTCGGCGGAGATCCTGCGCGGAGTGCGCGGCCGGGCGGGCGTGGACCGGTGGGCGGTGGGCGAGCAGATCTGTCGGGTCTCCCAACTCGTAGCCGACTTCCCGGAGATCGCCGAGGTGGACCTCAACCCGGTGATCGCCACCCCCGAGGGCGCCGTCGCGGCCGACATCCGTGTCATCCTCTCCAAGACCCCCGCCAAGGAGCGCAGGCGCTACACGCGCGACGAGATCCTCACGTCCATGCGCCGGTTGATGCAGCCGTCGTCGGTGGCCGTGATCGGCGCCTCCAACGAGCAGGGCAAGATCGGCAATTCGGTGATGCGCAACCTCGTCGACGGCGGCTTCCCCGGAGAGATTCATCCGGTGAATCCCAAGGCCGATGACATTCTGGGCCGCAAGGCGTACAAGAGTGTCACGGACGTTCCCGGTGAGGTGGATGTGGCGGTCTTCGCTATTCCCGCCCAGTTCGTGGCCGCGGCGCTGGAGGAGGTCGGACGCAAGAAGATCCCCAACGCCGTCCTCATCCCCTCCGGGTTCGCCGAGACCGGCGAGCACGAACTGCAGGAGCAGGTCGTGGCGATCGGCGAGCGGTACGGCATCCGGCTGCTCGGGCCGAACATCTACGGCTACTACTCCACCTGGCAGGACCTGTGCGCCACGTTCTGCACGCCGTACGACGTCAAGGGCGGTGTCGCACTGACCTCGCAGTCCGGCGGGATCGGGATGGCCATCCTGGGCTTCGCGCGGACTACGAAGACGGGCGTGTCCGCGATCGTCGGGCTCGGCAACAAGTCGGACCTCGACGAGGACGACCTGCTGACGTGGTTCGGCGAGGACCCGCACACCGAGTGCATCGCCATGCACTTGGAGGACCTCAAGGACGGGCGTGCCTTCGTGGAGGCGGCACGCGCGACCGTGCCGAAGAAGCCGGTCGTGGTGCTGAAGGCGGGGCGTACAGCCGCGGGCGCGAGGGCCGCAGGTTCGCACACCGGGGCGCTCGCGGGCGACGACGCCGTGTACGACGACATCCTGCGCCAGGCCGGTGTCATCAGGGCGCCCGGACTGAACGACATGCTGGAGTACGCGCGCGCGTTGCCGGTGCTGCCCACCCCCAAGGGCGGCAACGTCGTGATCATCACGGGCGCCGGCGGCAGCGGCGTGCTGCTGTCCGACGCGGTCAGCGACAACGGCCTGTCCCTGATGGAGATCCCGCCCGACCTGGACGCGGCCTTCAGGAAGTTCATCCCGCCCTTCGGGGCCGCGGGCAACCCGGTGGACATCACCGGCGGTGAGCCGCCGTCGACGTACGAGGCCACGATCCGGCTGGGTCTTGAGGACCCGCGGATCCACGCGCTCGTCCTCGGCTACTGGCACACCATCGTGACTCCTCCCATGGTGTTCGCCGAGCTCACCGCGCGCGTGGTGGCCGAGTACCGCGAACGCGGCATCGAGAAGCCGGTGGTGGCGTCGCTCGCCGGCGATGTCGAGGTCGAGGAAGCCAGCCAGTACCTCTACGAGCGAGGGGTCGTGGCGTACCCCTACACCACCGAGAAGCCGGTGGCCGTGCTCGGTGCGAAGTACCGATGGGCGCGGGCCGCCGGACGGCTGAGGGCCGAAGGCCCTTCCGTCAGGGCCGTGGCGGGAGACGGCGGGATGTTGGGGGGCGGGTCATGACCTGAGCGGAAGCGGGCCCGGCCGACGGTGCGCGTCGGCCGCGCCCGGGACCCGTGCGCGCACGAAAGGCATTGGACAGGGGGCGCTGGCCAGATCTTTCGACGCTAGGGGTACTGAGCAATGGCAACCACCGACTATTCGACCTCCGTCCCGTTCAGGGAGGTGACGGACCGGAACGGCCGCGTGTATCGGGTCGGCGAATCAGACGTCGACATCATGGGCCGACCACGGAAATGGATGGTCATTCTGCCCTGGGTGGGCATGATGGGCATCAGCTCCGCCGAGTATGCGTTCACGTCGGCGGAGGACACGCTTCACGAGGCTCACCTGTGGAGCAGTGGCCACATCTTCTGGCTCATGGGCGTCTGGGTGTTCTTCCAGGCGGCCGTGGCCTTCCCCGCCGGTCAGCTGCGGGAGAGCGGGAAACTGCCCGCCCGTACGGCCATGATGATCGGCGCGCTCGGCACCCTGCTGGGCTATCTGTCACTGGCCTACGCGCCGAACGTGCTCGTCGCCTACCTCGGCTTCGGCATGTGCAGCGGTATAGGCGCCGGCCTCGTCTACGCGACCTGCGTGAACATGGTCGGCAAGTGGTATCCGGAGCGAAAGGGCGGCAAGACCGGCTTCGTCAACGGCGGCTTCGCCTACGGATCCGTGCCCTTCGTCTTCCTCTTCACCTCCGTGCTGGACCTGAGCAACTACAAGGCCGTACTGACCGCGGTCGGCATCGGGCTGTGCCTGGTGGTGGCCACGGTGGGCGTCTTCTTCAGGGACCCCCCGAGGAACTGGTGGCCCGCGCACGTCGACCCGCTCACGGCCGCCGACGACCCGAAGATCCGCCGGGCGCTGCAGAAGAACCCTCCGGCGGTCAAGCAGTACACCCCCAGGGAGGCCGCGCGCACGCCCGTGCTGTGGATGATGTGGTTCTGTCTGCTGTGCACGGCCGGCATCAACATCTTCGGGATCGCCATGCAGGTCCCGTTCGGCAAGGACATGGGCTTCGCGGGCGGCATCGTCGCCACGGCGATGTCCCTGAAGGCGATCGTCAACGGCACCGGACGCGGCGTCATCGGCTGGATCTCCGACCGCTACGGCCGCAGAAACACACTGATCATCGTCTGCATCGTGCTCGGCACGGCGCAGTTCGGCGTGCTGGTCTCCGGCCAGATGGGCAGCATGCCGTTCTTCCTGTTCTGCTCCATGGTCTCGGGCTTCGGCGGCGGCGCGATCTTCCCGCTGTTCGCAGCCATGACCGCGGACTACTTCGGTGAGAACCACAACGCCTCCAACTACGGAATCGTCTACAGCTCGAAGCTGATCTCCGGGCTCGTCGGCTCCGGCCTGGGCGCGGTCGTCGTCGGTGAGTGGGACTACGACGGCGCGTTCGTCCTGGCGGGATCCATCGGACTGGCCTCCGCAGTGCTGGCGCTCTTCCTCAAGGCTCCGGGCAGGCCCAAGGCCCGGCGCATCCTCCCCAACCCGCAGCCGCTCGGCGAGGAGATGGCCTGACATGACGGCAGACCCCATAGCAACCAACAGCTCGTCGGCCGACGCCGCGAACCGTCCCTACCGCGAGGTGACCGACTCCCACGGCCGTGTCTACCGCATCGGTGAGACCGACCGGGACATCCTCGGCCACTCCCGCAAACTCATGGTGTATCTGCCGTGGATCGCCATGATGGCCATCAGCGTCTTCGAATACGCCTACGGCTCCGCGGAGGACACCCTCTCCCACGCCCACGGCTGGACGCAGAGCAACACCTTCTGGATCCTCAGCGTCTGGGTCTTCTTCCAGGCCGGTGTCGCCTTCCCGGCTGGCTGGCTGCGGGAGAAGGGCATCCTGACCGCGCGCAAGGCCATGTTCGTCGGCTCCGGGATGTGCGTCGTCGGCTTCCTTGCCTTGTCGCACCTGGACAACGTACTGCTGGCGATCCTGGGCTTCGGCGTCGTCGGCGGCCTCGGCGCCGGACTGATCTACGCGACCTGCATCAACATGGTCGGCAAGTGGTTCCCCGAACGGCGCGGCGCGCGAACCGGGTTCGTCAACGGCGGCTTCGCGTACGGCTCGCTGCCGTTCATCTTCATCTTCAACTACGCGTTCGACACCGCGAACTACCACCGGGTGCTGGACCTGATCGGCTGCTACATCCTGGTCGTCGTCTTCGCCTGCGCCTTCTTCTTCAAGGACCCGCCGAAGAACTGGTGGCCCGGCGACATCGACCCGCTGACCTTCTCCGGCAACCAGAAGAACGCGGTGAGCCTGGCCAAGAACCCGCCGGCGGCGAAGCAGTACACGCCGATGGAGGCCGTCAGGACGGGCATGCTGCCGCTCATGTGGGTGTCCATCGTGCTGACCGCCGGCGTGTCGATCTTCGGAATCTCCTTCCAGGTCGACTTCGCCAAGGAAGTGGGCTTCGGCCCCCTGGTGGCGGCCTCGTCGATGGGCGTCATGGCCGTCATCAACGGCATCGGCCGCGGTGTCGTGGGCTGGCTGTCCGACATCTGGGGCCGCAAGCTGACCCTGGTGTTCGTCATCGTCGTCCTGGGCCTCGCCCAGTTCGGGGTGATCTGGGCCGGTGACATCAAGAGCGAATGGCTGTTCCTCTTCTTCGCCTTCCTCTCCGGCTTCGGCGGCGGCGCGTTCTACCCGATGTTCGCGGCCCTCACCCCGGACTACTTCGGCGAGAACTACAACGCCACCAACTACGGCCTGGTGTACAGCGGCAAGCTGATCAGCGGCCTGTTCGGCGGCGGTCTCGGCTCGATGGTGGTCGCCGCGTGGGGCTACAACGGCGCGTACGCCCTGGCGGGCGGCGTCTCCATGGTGGCGGCGGCGATCGCGCTGCTGCTGCGCCAGCCGGGGCGGGACCTGAGGGCCACAACGGCTCCGCAGCCACAACCGCAGCCGACGGCCTGATCCACCGCGTAGGCGAGGAGGCCCTCCCCGGGGAGGGCCTCCTCGTGTTCCTGTGTGGCCCGCTACTTCCGGCGCAGGGCGGCCAGGTTGCCGTAGCCGATCCGTGCGTGTTCCAGCGACTGGGCCGGGTTGGTGGAGCTGGGCGCGTTGTCCTGCTCCACCATCGGGTTGTGGTAGTTGGGGTGCCCGACACGGGAGAAGAACGTCGTGTAGTCGATGACACCGGTGCCGAACGGGACCATGTCGTAGCCCATCCCGTTGGTGGTGTTGACGACGCCGTCCTTCGCGTGGAACAGCGGGTAGCGCTTGTTGTGGCGGACGACCAGGCCCGCCGGGTCGAAGACGTTCTCCTGGGTGGAGCCGTCGTGGGCGGTGTACGTGTGGAACTTGTACTGGGCCACGTGCGCCCAGAAGATGTCCATCTCCAGCCAGATCACCTTCGGGTCGGTGATGGACAGGAAGTACTCCAGCTTGCGGATGCCGGAGCTGCGGGTCGGGCGGCCCTGGGCGTCGAGCGGTCCGCCGTCGATCAGGAAGCCGTACGCCGTGTCGTGGTTGTGGGTGTAGAGCTTGATCCCGGCCTTGCGGGCGATCTCACCGAGGACGTGCCACTTGTCGGCGGCCACGTCCCAGTCGGCCTTGTAGGAGCTGCTGGTGGGGTCACCGCCGGTGCCCATGTGGTCCATGCCGAGGATGTTCGCGATCTCGAGGTGCTTCTTGAAGGTGTCGAGGTCCGCGGTGGTCAAGGGCCAGGAGCCGGGGATGAAGCCGTGGTTGCCCTGCGCCCGCAGCCCGTACTCGTCCAGCCAGCCGCGCAGCAGCCCGGCGCCCTCGACGGACTCCAGGTTGGCGCCGCCGGGCGCGTTGGCGTGCTGCCCGTAGCCCGCGAACTCGACCTGGCGGTAGCCGAAGCGGCTGAGCTGCTTGAACACCTCGCGGAACCCGGAGGGCAGGTCGGTGGAGAGCGGGTCGCGGCCGGTGGCGTCGCGGACCGTGTAGAGGATGATGCCGCGCTTGTCCGCGGGGACGAGCAACTGCCCCTTGGCCTGCTCGTCCGCCGGGGCCGCTGGCGCGGCCTGCGCCGGGCCCGCGCCGAACACGGGAGCGGCGATCGCCCCCGCCGCGACGGCGGTACACGTGCCCAGGAAGCGGCGGCGGTCGATGCCGAGGCTGCGGCGCAGGGGTTCGTCGGTGCCGTTGACGGTGGTGTGGAAGTCGTTCACGGGTGCCTCTCTCTTGTCTGGTGGTCCGGTAGGCCCGCCAGGGCGAGCAGGAGTGACTTCACGTCGGTGGCCGCGACGCGGTCGCCGACAGCGCGGGGGGTGGAGCAGATGATGAGCGGACCGTCGTCGTCGCTCATGGGAAGGCGGCCGTGGCTGCCGCGCAGGGGGGACGGGTCGAGGGGCACGATCGCCATGCGGTAGCGCATGCCGAGTTTCTTGCGGGCCAGGGCGGTAGCCGCCTTGACCTTGACGTAGGGGTCGAGCGGATCCATGAAGAGCTCGACCGGGTCGTAGCCGGGTTTGCGGTGGATCTCGACGAGTCGCGCGAAGTCGGGCGCGTGGTCGTCGTCGAGCCAGTAGTAGTACGTGAACCAGGCGTCCGGCTCCGCGACCGCGACGAGTTCACCGGAGCGCGGATGGTCAAGGTGATGGGCCTTCTTGCCCTCGTCGTCGAGGAGTTCCGCGATGCCGGGCAGGTCGGCGAGTGCGGCCCGGGTGGCGTCGAAGTCCTCAGGGCGCCGCACGTAGACGTGGGCGATCTGGTGGTCGGCGACCGCGAAGGCACGGGAGGCCATCGGGTCGAGGTATTCCATGCCGTCCTGCGTGTGCACCTCGAGCAGGCCTGCGCGGCGCAGGGCGCGGTTGATGTCGACCGGGCGGTCCACGCGGGTGATGCCGTACTCGGACAGCGCGACGACGGTACGGCCCTCGGCACGTGCGTCTTCCAGGAGGGGGGCCATGGCGGCGTCCAGTTCCGTGGCCGCTTTCAGAGAGCGCGGGTCGTCGGGGCCGAAGCGCTGCAAGTCGTAGTCGAGGTGAGGGATGTAGCACAGGGCCAGGTCGGGGTGGCGGGTGCGCAGGATGTGGCGGGTGGCGTCGATGATCCATCGGCTGGAGACCAGGTCGGCCCCGGGCCCCCAGAAGTGGAAGAGGGGGAACGTGCCCAATTGCTCGGTGAGTTCGTCGTGCAGGGCCGGGGGCCTGGTGTAGCAGTCGGGTTCCTTGCGGCCGTCGGAGTAGTAGACGGGGCGCGGAGTGACGGTGATGTCGGTGTCGGCGCCCATGGCGTACCACCAGCAGATGTTGGCGACCGTGTAGCCGGGCTGGGCGCGGCGGGCCGCGTCCCACAGCTTGTCCCCGGCGACGAGACCGTTGTGCTGCCGCCACAGGAGTACGTCGCCGAGTTCGCGGAAGTACCAGCCGTTGCCGACGATGCCGTGCTCGCAGGGCAGAGCGCCGGTCAGGAAGGTGGACTGGGCGGCACAGGTCACGGCGGGCAGGACAGTGCCGAGCGGCGCGTGGGAACCGGACCGGGCGAGCGCCTGGAGGTGGGGCATGTGGTCGAGGAGACGAGGGGTGAGCCCGACGACGTCCAGCACGAGCAGCGGGGTGGGGCCGGTCATGGTCCGTCGGGCGCTCATGGGAGTTCCTTCAGGCCAAGGTCGGTCAACAGGTCGCGGGCGAGGGTGAGTTCGGCGGCGATGCCGTCGGCTAGCCGGGCGCTGGTGTGGGGCCGCAGCTCGGGCGGGAGGACCTGCCAGGTGTAGGTCTCGACCTCGAGGTGACGGGTGAGGGGATGCGGGCCGCCGAGGAGGTGGGCCAGTGCCGCCTTCAGGACGTCGAGTGTGGAGGTCAGGGGTGCGGCTGGGGCCGCGTGCAGCGGGACGTGGAAGTGGGCTCGCCATGGGGTGCCGCCCGGCAGGACGCCTCCCCGCAGGGCCTCGCCGAGGTCGTCGGTGCCGCGCGGGCCGGCGGTTGTGGCGGCGCGGGTCTGGTGCAGGAAACGGGGTTCGTCGAAGGCGGCGAGGGCCGCCCGGACATCGGGGAGGTGGGGGTGTTCGGCGTGCAGGGCGGCGGACATCTGGGTTTTCACGACGGGGATACGGGCCCGGCCGAGCGCGTCCAGAGCCGTGTGCGGATCTTCGAAGGAGGTGGCGAGGTGGCACGTGTCCACGCAGACGCCGACGCGGTCGTGGCCGATCGCGGTCAGCGGGGCGATGGCGTCGCCGGTGGTCTCGACGGTGCAGCCCGGTTCCGGCTCCAGGCCGACACGGATCGAACGGCCGGTCAGCTCCGACAGGGCGTCGAGGCGTTGGCCGAGGGTGCGCAGAGCCGCGTGGGCCGTCTGCGCGCGCCGCCCGTCGTCGGCGGTGCGCCAGAAGAGCGGCAGGGTGGAGATGCTGCCCTCGGTCACGTCGCCGGGAAGCAGGGCCGCGAGGACGTGGGCGAGGGCGGTGGTGTGCTCGAGGCGTACCGGGTCGCCCCAGTCCGGCTTGTAGACACGGTACTTGACCTGCTCGGCGCCGAAGCCCTCGTACGGGAAGCCGTTGAGGGTGACGACCTCGAGGCCGCGATGGTCGAGTTCGGTGCGCAGACGGCGCAGCGTGGACGGGTCGGTGACGAGGGCCCGCGCGGTGTCGGCGGCGAGCCAGAGGCCGATCCCCAGGCGGTCGCGGCCGAGGCGGCGGCGGACGGCCTCGCAGTGGTCGCGGAGCTGGGCGAGGACGCCGTCGAGGGTTTCCGCCGGGTGCACGTTGGTGCAGTAGGCGAGGTGGACGGTGGTGCCGTCGGGGTGGCGGAAACGCATCGGTCACTCCCCGCCACGCAGAACGGAGTTGCCCTCGTGGGTCGCCGTCGTGCCGGCGGGGGTGAGGTTCAGACGGCCGCTGAGCCCGTAGAAGGCGACGGGGTTGCGCCAGAGCACCCGGTCCACGTCCTCCTCGGTGAAGCCGTCGGCGAGCATCGCGTCGGCGACCGCACGGGTCTTGAGCGGGTCGCTCCTCCCCCAGTCGGCGGCCGAGTTCACCAGCACCTGCTCGGGTCCGTACGCGCGCAGGATCGCGACCATCCGCCGCTCGTCCATCTTGGTGTCGGGATAAACGGAGAAGCCCAGCCAGCAGCCGCTGTCCTTGGCCTCCTTGACGGTGGTCTCGTTGAGGTGGTCGACCAGGACGCGTTCCGCGGGCAGTGCGGACTCGCGGACCGCGTCGAGGGTCCGGCGCAGCCCGGCGAGCTTGTCGCGGTGCGGGGTGTGGACGAGGGCGGGCAGCTCATGGTCGGCGGCGAGCTGGAGCTGGGCCGCGAGGGCGGTGTCCTCGGCGGGGGTCATGGAGTCGTAGCCGATCTCGCCTACGGCCACGACCTGGTCCTTGACGAGATAGCGGGGCAGTTCGTCGAGGACGGGGACGCAGCGGGGGTCGCCCGCCTCCTTGGGGTTGAGGGCGAGGGTGCAGTGGTGGGCGATGCCGTACTGGGCGGCGCGGAAGGGTTCCCAGCCCAGCAGGGAGTCGAAGTAGTCGAGGAAGGAGGCGGGGGACGTGCGGGGCTGCCCGAGCCAGAAGGAGGGTTCGACCACGGCACGGACGCCCGCGGCGTACATGGCCTCGTAGTCGTCGGTGGTCCGTGACGTCATATGGATGTGCGGGTCGAAGATGCGCATCAGGACTCCTTGCCGTGGGGGGCGTCCGTGGGGGGCGGAGGGGCAAACTCGGCCAGTGCCAGGACGCGGTACAGGTCTTCCGGTACGGAACGGCCCGCGGCGGTGCGTTCGGCGGCGTAGTCGCGGAGCATGCGGGCGAGTTCGGCGTCACCGCGGGCGCGCCCTGCCAGCTCCGCGACGCCGTCGAGGGGAACGCCGGTGAACAGGCACTTGAGGACCGCGTGCCGCCAGACGTGGGCGGCGAGGTGGCGTGCGGCGTACGGGCCGACGGCGGCGGCGAGGAGCCGGGTGTCGTTGGTGCGCAGCGCGTCCTCGAGGAGCGGGACGGCCTCGGGGCCCGGTACGAGGTGGGGCAGGGCGTGCAGGACCGCACGGCGTTCGTCGGCGGTGCCCTGGCGGTAGACCCGGGTGAGCGCGGCGGTGTCGGCGCGGGCCGTGTGGAGGATGAGGACACGGACGGCGTCGGCGTACGCGGGGCCGCAGCGACGTCCGGCCTCGGCCAGGCGCAACTCCCAGACGGAAATGGGCCCGTGGGCGGACGGAAGAGCGGCGGCCTCGTCGAGTGCCTGGTCGAGCCAGGCCCGTGCGGCTCCCGCGAGGGCCGCTTCGACGTGAGCATGCAACTCGCCCAGCGGGGTGCCGGCCGCCGGGGTGTCCGACGCGGCGTGCGGGTGCGTCATGCGGTGCTCCCTTCAGGGGTGGCGGAGGGCTCGCCGTGGGCGGTGACGGGGACCGGCGCGTGCCGGGCGGTGGCGGTCGCCGCCGCCTTGCGGAGGAACGGCAGGGACTGTTGTGCGTGGTAAGACCCGGCGTGGGAGTGGCGGGGCAGTTCGACGACGGTCAGGCCGCGGTAGCCGGCGGCGGACAGGGCCGCGAGGACGGCGGGGAAGTGGATGTCGCCCTCTCCGAAGGGGAGGTGCTCGTGGACGCCGCGGCGCATGTCCTCGATCTGGACGTGGCGCAGCCAGGGTGCGGCGGCACGTACGCAGTCAGCGGGCGGGAGGGGTTCGAGGCACTGGCAGTGGCCGATGTCGAGGGTGAGGCCGAGGCCTGCGGGGTTCCCGAGGGCGTGCCGCAGGCGATGGAAGTCGGCGAGGGTGGCGAGGAGGTGGCCGGGTTCGGGTTCGACGGCGAGGGGGATGCCGGCGGCGGTGGCGACGTCCAGGACGGGGGTGAGGCTCTCGGCCAGCCGTTGCCACGCCGTGTCCTCGTCGCCTCCCGCCGGGGTGGTGCCGCTGAAGCAGTGCACCGCGTGGGCGCCGAGTTCGGCGGCGACCCGGACGGCCCGGAGCAGCAGGTCGACACGGCGGGCGCGGTCGTCCGGGTCGGGGTCGAGCAGGGAAGGAGCGTGTTTGCGGCGCGGGTCGAGCACATAGCGCGCCCCCGTCTCGACGGTGACCTCCAGGCCGAGCGTCTGCAGGCGGCTCGCGAGCCGGCGGGTGCGGTGGGCGAGGTCGAGGGCGAGCGGGTCGAGGTGCATGTGGTCGAGGGTCAGGCCGACGCCGTCGTAGCCGAGGTCCGCGAGCAGGGAGAGGGCGTCGTCGAGGCGGAGGTCGGCGAGGCCGTTGGTGCCGTATCCGAAGCGGAGCGGATTGCTGTCGGGGCCCTGCTCGGGCGCCGGGGCGACACGTGGCTGCGGGGTCATGTGACGCTCACCTTCCTGGCGAGTCGGCCTGCGAGCGGGGCCAGCGCCATGGTGAGCAGCGCTGCTACGGGAGCACCGGAACGGGCGGACAGCGCTGCCTGGAGCGGGATCGTGGCGCGGATGCCGCCGCCGACGGCGCGTTGGGTGAGCGGGGGTGACGGGTTGAGGCCGGCGTGGAGGTAGGGGCGGCCCGCGGTCGCGAGGTAGGTCGCGGCGAGGGCCCCGCTCAGGGGGGTACGTCCCTGTGCCAGCAGGCGGGTCAGTACGCCCGTGGCGGCGAGCGCTGCCAGCGGAGGCAGGGCTGAGCCGCCCCGGGTCTCCCCACGGGAGACGGTCGTGACCGCCAGGGTGTGGGTGCCGAGAAGGAGGGCCGGAGCGAGGGCGGGGCGAATGCGGCCCGCGGTGGCCGCCGCCCCCAGGAGCAGGTCCAGGCCTCGTGCCGCCGCCATCGCGACCGGTCCCGCCCAGGTCCGCTTCAGGCCGAGGTCGTAAGCCCAGACGGTGGCCGCGAGAGGTGCGGCGACGGAGAGTGCGGGACGTCCGGCGCGCCCGGCGAGGGCGAGGCCCGCCGCGGTGAGGGCACAGGCGGCCGTGAAGGCGGCGGCGGGACGGACACGGCCGGAGGGAAGGGGGCGGTGGGGGCGCTCCGCGGCGTCCTCGTCGCGGTCGGCCCAGTCGTTGAGGGCCATACCGGCCTCGTACAGGCAGAGTGAGGAGCCGATGGCCAGGAGGGCGCGGCGGGTGGGCCGCGCCGAGACCGCCGCGCCGGCGATCGCGTCGCCGGGGACGGTGAACAGGGCGGGGACGCGGAGCAGTTCGGCCCAGGCCCGCACGTCCGCCGCACCGAGCCGGGTCATCGCGGTACCCCGGGGTGCTCTGCCGTCCGGGCTCCGCGCAGCCTGCCCGCGAACCCCGCAAGCTCCGCGTACTGCTCCCCCAGTGCCGCGGGCCCGTCGCCCGCCGGGTCCTTGAAGTAGAAGCCCAGCTCTCCCAGCGGGCCGGACAGTCCGGCTTCGTGCGCGCGCAGCACCAGCCGGGCCAGGTCGAGCACCAACGGTGCCGCCAACGCCGAGTCGCACCCCTGCCAGGTGGTCTGCAACACCATGCGTGTCCCGAGAAAGCCGTCGAAGGCGACGTGGTCCCAGGCGGTCTTCCAGTCGCCGAGGGCGGGGACGTCGTCGATGTGCACCTCGCCCTCGGGGGCCGTGCCGAGGGTGTCGGCGAGGACCCGCTCCTTGCCCGCGTTCTTGGCGGCCGCCGCGGCCGGGTCAGCCAGGGACGCGCCGTCGCCGCCGCCCAGCAGGTTGGTCCCGGACCAGGCCCGCACGGCGAGCGCACGCTGGGCGAACATCGGTCCCAGCACGGAGCGGAGCAGCGTCTGGCCGGTCTTGCCGTCGCGGCCCGCGTACGGCAGCCCGCTCGCTGCCGCGGCGGACGCCAGCGCCGAGTGGTGCAGACCCGTCGAGGGGGTGAAGTTCACATAGGGGCAGCCCGCCCGGAGTGCCGCCGCCGCGTACAGCGAGCTCGGCGGCAGCGCGTCACCGCTGCCCGGGGGCTCGGTGGACGCCACGTTCACCACCACCGCCCGGGCAAGCCCGCGCCGTTCCACGAAGTCGCGGATGTCCGCGGCGAAGGCGGCGATCAGCTCCTCCTCGCTCCGCGTGTCCGCCGGGACGGGGCCGCCCGGCCTGATCTCACGGTCTGCGGCGCCGAGTTCGGCCGAGACCGCCGAGGGGAGACCGGGCGGCAGCACACCGCCCGCCACCAGTGCCTCGGCGCGTTTGGGCAAGGGGCAGTCCACCGTTTCGTGGCCGCCGAAGACTAGGGACGGCAACTCCGGAAGGCGCGATCCGGCGAACACGGGCGTCTCGGTGACCATGCCCGTGGGCGGGTGCAGGCCCGCGCTGACGGCGGCGCACCCGGCGACGACGGTCGTGGCGACGGAGCCGCGGGCGCCGATCAGCCACACCCCGGCACGGGTTCGGGAAAGGGACGCGGGCATGGGTCAGCCTCCTGGTCGTGCGGGAAACGGCAGAGACGGGAGGAAGACGGCGGGCGGGAGTCCGGCGTCCCCCGCCCGCCGTCGCTCAGTTGCCCTTGACGGGCAGTTCCTTGATCCGGATGTCGCGGAAGGACACCTGGTCACCGGATCCGTGGTTCTGGATGCCGATGTGTCCGTCGCGCAGGCTCCGGGCCGGATCGGTGTTGGTGAAATCGTTGATCTTCACGCCGTTGAGCCAGAGGCGGAGGCGCTCGCCCTCCACGCGGATCTCGTACGTGTTCCACTCCCCCGGCGGATTCAGCGCGCGGTCGCGCTTCTTCAGGTCGGCGGACTGGAAGCCGTAGACGGACCCGGTGGTCTTGTCGGGCACGTCCGTGGCGTCGATCTGGATCTCGTAGCCGTTGTTCACGGCCGACCACGGGTCGTCCGAGGGCGGGAAGCCCACGAACACACCGGAGTTGTCGTCGCCAGCCGTCTTCCAGTCGAGTTTCAGCGAGTACGCGGAGAAGCCCGACGTGGCGTACCAGAGCAGGCCCATGCCGCCCGTCGACGTCAGGGTGCCGTCGGCGTCGAGGGTGAAGGAGCCGGGGCCCGCCTGCTTCCAGCCGGACAGTGAGCCGGCCGTGCCGTCGAAGAGCGGCCGGTAGCCGTTCTCCGGGCGGCAGTCGGCCTGAACATCGCCGATGACCCAGCGGATGCCGCCCAGCAGGTGCTGCCGGAAGGCGGGGTCGGCGTAGGACTCCCTGGTGTGGCCACCGCCGGTGTAGAAGGCGCGGCCGCCCTGGTAGTCCTGGCACCAGGCGATCGGATGGTCGTCGTTCATGGTGCCGCCGGTGTACGACGCCTCGTCGAGGGAGGCGAGGACGTGGGCCCGTTCGCGTGGGTTGGAGCGGTAGTTGTACCACTCGTCCGTGCGGTTCCAGGTCGCGGCCAGGTGCGAGGTCGCCGGGTGGGCGCGGTCCTCCACGTTCACCGTGGCGGGCTGGATCGCCGGGTGGTTCTGGAAGTAGGCGCCCGCGAGTCCGCCGTAGAAGGCCCAGTCGTACTCGGTGTCGGCGGCCGAGTGGACGCCCACGTAGCCCCCGCCGTGGCGGATGTACCCCTCGAATGCCTCCTGTTGGCCGGCGTCGAGCACGTCGCCGGTCGTTGACATGAAGACGACCGCGTCGTACCGGCGCAGGTTCTTGCCGGTGAAGGCGCCGGCGTCCTCGGTCGCGTCGACCGTGAAGCCGTTGGCCTCACCGAGTTGCTTGACCGCCGCGATGCCCGCGGGAATCGAGTCGTGCCGGAAGCCGGCGGTCTTCGAGAAGACCAGGACGCGTTTGGCGTCGGCGTCGTGCGAGACGGCGGGTGCGGTCACGCAACCGAGTAGCAGGGCGGCACCCATGACTGAGGTGGTCAGTCTGCCGGTTGAGCGCATGGTGTCCCCTCCTCTCAGGCCGTCGTGAAGGTGAAGTCGTCGACGTCGAACAGAGCGCCGGAGCCGGTGGTCCCCTTGAAGACGAGGTAGAGCGTGGTGGTGCCGCGCGGTGCCCGGCTCAGGTCGGCGCTGACGTCCTGGAAGGTCTCCCAGCCGCCGGTCACAGGCACGGTGGCCTTGCCGAGCAGGGTGCCCGTCGCCGAGCCCGCGCGGACCTCGAGGGTGCCGCCCACGCCGCCGGAGGAGATCCGGGCGCTGATCGACTTGGCGTTGCTCAGCGCGTACGGCGTGAACGAGATCCAGTCGCCGTTGTCGATATCACCGACGGTCCGGCCGCCATGTGCGGTCGCCTTGTTGTTGACCGTGACGCCGGAGGAGGCGCTGAAGTGCTCGGCCTGGCGGTGCCTGGGCTGGGTGACATTCTGATCGTGGGTGGTGAGCGGGGCCTGGCCGCCGCCCCCGCCGTCGGTGTACTCGGCGTCGAAGACCCCGAAGATGTTGGCGTCCTGGTCGTGGCCGCCGTCGGCGCTGGTCTGGATGGTGCCTGAGCAGCCGGTGGCCGAGGTCAGCGGGTGGCCGTGGGTGTCGTGGCCGAGGACGAAGTTGACGGTGACCTTGGAGCAGTCGATGCTCCTCCCGTCCTCGGGGTCGGTGACCTTCACCTTGAACGGGACGGCGTCGCCGAAGCTGAACAGCTGCCCGTCCTGCGGGAGTTCGAGGGTGACCTTGGGTGCGGTGTTGCCGACGACGATCTGCACGCTCGCGCTGCCGGTGCGGCCGGTCGGGTCCTTCGCGGTGACGGTCGCGGTGTAGGTGCCGTTGGCCTTGTACTTGTGGGTCGGATTGGCGACGGTCGACGTGCCGCCGTCACCGAAGTCCCAGCTGTAGGTGAGCGCGTCGCCATCCTGGTCGCTCGAGCCGGCGGAGGAGAAGGCCACCTTCAGCGGTGCCTGCCCGGAGGTCCGGTCCGCCGAAGCCTGCGCCACGGGCGAGTGGCCATCGGTCGCGTTCTCGATGCGATACAGGCCCGAGTTGTCGTCCCCGCCGAACCAGGCGGTGCCGTAGTCCAGGACATACAGCGCGCCGTCGGGCCCGAAGGCCATGTCCATCACCTGCGTGCCGGTCCACGGGAACGCGTTGATCGACTGCACGGTGCCGCTGGAGTCACTGACGATCCGCTTGATCCAGCGGCGGCCGAACTCACCGGCGAAGAAGTTCCCGTCGTACGCCTGCGGGAACTTCACCGGCGAGTCGAGGGCGGGGTCGTAGTGGTAGACGGGGCCGCCCATCGGGGACTCGGAGCCACTGCCGAACTCGGGTACGGATCCGCCGTCATAGGGGATCCATGCCTGCTGCGCCGGGGGCAGGTCGGTGAGGCCCGTATTGTGCGGGGAGTCGTTCTTGGGGGCGTTGCAGTCGAAGGTGGCGCCGGACGCCTTGGTGGCGAAGTCGTAGTCCACGTAGGCGTCGTTCTTGCCGGTGCAGTACGGCCAGCCGAAGTTGCCGGGGCCGGTGACCCGGGCGAACTCGACCTGCCCGGCGGGCCCGCGCTTCGGGTCAGCGGTGCCGGCGTCGGGGCCGTAGTCGCCGACGTAGAGGATGCCGGTCCTCTTGTCGACGCTGAAGCGGAACGGGTTGCGGAAGCCCATGGCGTAGATCTCGGGCCGCGTCTTGGCGGTGCCCGGCGGGAAGAGATTGCCGTCGGGGATGGAGTAGGAGCCGTCGGCGTTCACCTTGATGCGCAGGATCTTGCCGCGCAGGTCGTTGGTGTTCCCGGCGCTGCGCTGGGCGTCGAAGGCCGGGTTGCGGTCGGAGCGTTCGTCGATGGGGGCGTACCCGTCCGACTGGAAGGGATTGCTGTCGTCGCCCGTCGACAGATACAGGTTGCCCGCCGCGTCGAAGTCGATGTCACCGCCGACGTGGCAGCAGATGCCACGCGACGTCTTGACCTCGAGGATGTTCTTCTCGCTCGCGGCGTCGAGGGTGCCGTCCGTCTTCAGGACGAAGCGGGAGAGGCGGTTCACTCCGTCGAAGGGGGCGAAGTCGGCGGCGGTGCCATTCTCCGGGGCGTCGCCCGCCGGAGTGTTCAGCGGGGGCGCGTAGTAGAGGTAGATGAAGCGGTTGTCGGTGAAGTCCGGGTCGACACCGACGCCTTGGAGGCCTTCCTCGTCGTGGGAGTACACGTCGAGCTTGCCTGCGAGTTTGGTGTTGCCCGCCGCGTCGGTGAGGCGGAGTTCACCGTCGCGGGAGGTGTGCAGGACCGAGCGGTCGGGGAGGACGGCGAGCGACATGGGCTCGCCGACTTCCGCCTCGCCCTTGGCGAGAGTGACCTGCTGGAAGTCCTCGGCGGCGGAGGCCGCCGGTGCGGCTTCCCGGTCGGCGACGGCTGCGCCGGCCTGGGGGGAGGTGAGGGTGAGGGTGGCGCCGGCGAGCAGCGCCCCGCTGAACAGGGCCAGGGCCTTGCGGAATCGCCCTGGTATGTGGGTCTCGATTCTGTCGTTGCCTGTGGTGCGGTGGTTCCCGTGCACGAATGCCTCCAGAAAAGGGGCCGGTTGTACGGGCGGTTGCGAACGCCGGGATGCGCCGTCATCCCGGAGAGTCGGAGAAAGTCAGTTGCCGAACGCCGCGTCGAAGGAGGCCGACGGGGGCTCGAAGTCGTACGCCTTCAGCCGGGTCAGGGCTTCGGGTGCGCCCTGGAGCCGGTCCATGCCGGCGTCCTCCCACTCGACGGAGATCGGGCCCTGGTAGTCGATGGAGCGCAGCATCCGGAAGACGTCTTCCCAGGGCACGTCGCCGTGCCCGGCCGACACGAAGTCCCAGCCGCGGCGCGGGTCGCCCCAGGGCAGATGGGAGCCGAGGCGGCCGTTGCGGCCGTCGAGACGCTTGCGGGCCTCCTTGCAGTCGACGTGGTAGATGCGGTCGCGGAAGTCCCACAGGAAGCCGACCGGGTCGAGGTCCTGCCAGACGAAGTGCGAGGGGTCGAAGTTCAGCCCGAAGGCGGGGCGGTGGTCGACGGCGGCCAGAGCGCGCTGTGTCGTCCAGTAGTCGTAGGCGATCTCGCTCGGGTGGACCTCGTGCGCGAACCGCACGCCCTCGGCGTCGAAGACGTCGAGGATCGGGTTCCAGCGCTCGGCGAAGTCGTCGTAGCCGCGCTCGATCATCGCCTCGGGGGCGGGCGGGAACATGGCGACCAGGTGCCAGATCGCGGAGCCGGTGAAGCCGATGACGGTGTCGACGCCGAACGCGGCCGCCGCCCGGGCGGTGTCGGCGATCTCGGCGGCGGCCCGCCGGCGTACGCCCTCCGGGTCCCCGTCGTCCCAGATACGGGCCGGGAGGATGGCCTCGTGGCGCTCGTCGATGATGGCGTCGCACACCGCTTGGCCGACCAGGTGGTTGGAGATCGCCCAGCACTTGAGTCCGTACTTGTCGAGCAGTTGGTGGCGCGAGGCGATGTAGGACGGGTCCGCGAGCGCCTTGTCGACCTCGAAGTGATCGCCCCAGCAGGCGAGTTCGAGTCCGTCGTAGCCGAAGTCGCGGGCCAGGCGGCAGACCTCCTCCAGCGGGAGGTCGGCCCACTGGCCGGTGAAGAGTGTGAAGGTACGCGGCATGCGCAAGGCCTCCTCAGACCGCTATGGGGGTGTAGACGCAGTTCTTCTGGGCGCTCTCCTCCACCGCCGCGAGCACACGCTGGACCTGGAGTCCGTCGGCGAAGGAGGGTTCGGGTCTGCGGCCTTCCGCGACGGCGCGCACGAGGTCGCGGGCCTGGTGGACGAAGGTGTGCTCATAGCCGAGGCCATGGCCCGGCGGCCACCAGGCGTCCAGATAGGGGTGGTCGGGTTCGGTGACGAGGATGCGGCGGAATCCGGCGAGCGTGCCCGGCTCGGCACCGTCGTGGTACTCCAACTCGTTGAGCCGCTCCAGGTCGAAGGCGAGTGAGCCGAGCTCCCCGTTGAGTTCGATGCGCAGGGCGTTCTTCCGTCCGGTGGCGTACCGGGTGGCCTCGAACGAGGCGAGGGCGCCGGAGGCGAAGCGCCCGGTGAACAGGGCGGCGTCGTCCACGGTGACCGGTCCGGTGCCGGCGGCGGACACCGCGGACAGGCCGCTGCTCCCGCCGGCGGGCAGCGGCCGCTCCCGTACGAAGGTCTCGGTGAGGGCGGAGACCCCGGCCAGCTCCTCGCCGGCGAGGTACTGGGCGAGGTCGATGGCATGGGCACCGAGGTCGCCCAGCGACCCCGAGCCGGCGTGTTCCCTTTGCAGCCGCCAGGTGAGCGGGAACTGCGGGTCCACCAGCCAGTCCTGAAGGTAAGTCACCCGCACATGGCGCAGTGTGCCGAGCTGGCCGTCCGCGACCATGCGGCGGGCCAGTGCGGTGGCCGGGAGGCGGCGGTAGTTGAAGCCGACCATCGCCACCTGGCCCCGTCCGGCCGCCGCTTCGGCCGCCGCCGCCATGGCCTCGGCCTCCTCGACGGTGTTCGCGAGGGGCTTCTCGCACAGCACGTGCTTGCCAGCCGCCAAGGCGGCGAGGGCGATCTCGGCGTGACTGTCGCCCGGGGTGCAGATGTCGACGAGGTCGATGTCGTCCCGGTCGATCAGCGTCCGCCAGTCGGTCTCGACCGCCGCCCAACCGTGCCGGTCGGCCGCGGCACGCACCGCCGCCGCGTTCCGGCCGCATATCGCGCCGAGCACCGGGCGTCGGGGCAGGTCGAAGACATGGCCCACGGTGCGCCAGCCCTGTGAATGGGCGGCACCCATGAACGCGTACCCCACCATGCCGACGCGCAGCGGCGGTGTTCCGGCCTCGGCCCCTTCTGCCTGCTGCAGCTGTCCCATACGGATGTCCTCCTCGTCCTCGTCGTGGTTACGCCGTGGGGGGTGCGGGGCGGAACCTGTCAGCGGAAGCCGGTGGGCATGTACTGCTCGACGTTGTTTTTGTCGACGACGGCCGAGTAGAGGGTGATCGAGGCCGGGATCTCGTACTCGGCGAGGCCGCCGACGCCCTTGCCCTGGCCGAGTGCGCGCGCGAGGTCGATGGCGGATGCGGCCATGGTCGGCGGGTACAGGACGGTCGCCTTGAGGACGCCGTTGTCCTGCTTGATGGCCTGGAAGGCGGACAGCGCCCCGGCCCCGCCGACCATCAGGAAGTCATCGCGACCGGCCTGCTCGATGGCGCGCAGCGCGCCCACGCCCTGGTCGTCGTCGTGGTTCCACAGCGCGTCGAACTTGGGCTGTGCCTGGAGGAGCTGGGCCATCTTGGCCTGTCCGGACTCGACCGTGAACTCGGCGGCCTGGCGGGCCACCTTCTTGATGTTCGGGTAGTTCTTCAGGGCGTCGTCGAAGCCCTGGGTGCGCTGCTTGGTCAGTTCCAGGTTGTCGATGCCGGCCAGCTCGATGACGCGGGCGTCCGATTTCCCCTTGAGCTTCTCGCCGATGTAGTGACCGGCGTTCAGGCCCATGCCGTAGTTGTCGCCGCCGATCCAGCACCGGTAGGCCTGCGGGGTGTTGAAGATGCGGTCGAGGTTGATGACCGGGATGCCCGCGCGCATCGCCTTCAGTCCGACCTGGGTGAGGGCCTTGCCGTCGGCGGGCAGCACCACCAGCACGTCGACCTTCTTGTTGATGAGGGTCTCGATCTGGCCGATCTGCGCCGCGGTGTCGTTGGAGCCCTCGGTGATCTCCAGCGTGAGGTCCGAGTACTTCTGGGCGCGGCTCTTGGCGTTGTCGTTGATGGCGTTGAGCCAGCCGTGGTCGGCCTGCGGGCCGGCGAAGCCGATGGTGACGTGCTTGCCGGGCTTGTCGTCGGCGGCCGGCTTGTCGTTCGCGGCCGGCTTGTCGGACTTGGTCTCGTTACTCGTGCAACCTGCGAGGAAGGCACCGGCCGAGACGGCGGCGGTCCCGAAGAGCAGTCCTCTGCGGCTTGTGACAGGCGGCTGTGGCATGGCGGTGAACCCTTTCCTCAGGTCGTGCTTGCGGTACGGCGCTGGACCAGCACGGCGGCGACGATGATCGCGCCCTTGGCGATCTGCTGGACGTCGCTCTGCAGGTTGTTCAGGGCGAAGATGTTGGTGATCGTGGTGAAGATCAGGACGCCGAGGACGGAGCCGGTGATGGTGCCGCGGCCCCCGCTGAGCAGGGTGCCGCCGATGATCGCGGCCGCGATGGCGTCCAGTTCGTACAGGTTGCCGTTGGTGTTCTGGCCCGAGCCGGACAGGATGATCAGCAGGAAGGCCGCGATACCGCAGCACAGGCCGGACAGCAGGTAGAGGTAGAGGCGCTGGCGGCGTATGTCGATGCCGGCGAGCCGCGCCGCCTCCGCGTTGCCGCCGACGGCGACCGTGCGGCGCCCGAAGGTGGTGCGGTTGAGCACCAGCCAGCCGATGACCGTGACGAGGGCGAAGACCAGCACGAGCGGCGGGATGCCGAGCACATAGGAGTCGCGTTCACCGAGCTTGAGGATCCCGTCGACCGTGACGATCTGCGTCCTGCCATCGGTGATCTGCAGGGCCAGTCCGCGTGCCGAGGCCAGCATGGCGAGCGTGGCGATGAACGGGACCATCCCGCCGTACGCGATGAGCACGCCGTTGACCAGACCGCAGCCCACTCCGACGACGACCGCGGTGAAGAGGATGCCCCAGAAGCCGTACTCCTGGGTGGCGATGGTGGTGGCCCACACCGAGGCCAGAGCGACGATCGCGCCCACCGACAGGTCGATGCCGCCTGAGGTGATGACGAAGGTCATACCGACGGTGACGACCCCGATCACCGAGGCCTGGGTGAGGACGAGTTGGAGGTTGCGGGTGTCGAGGAACTCGTCGGGCTTGGTGATCCCGCCGATGACGACAAGCGCGGCGAGCACGCCGAGCAGGGACAGGGTGCGGACGTCCGCGCGGGCGACGAGGGCGCGCCAGGCGGGGAGCGGGCCGAACGACGGCAACTTGCCGGTGCTGTCCCGCGGCGGGGAAACGGGCTGCGTCATGACGCCGGACTTCCTTCCATGACGAGGTCGAGGACGCGGTGCTCATCGAGTTCGCGCGCGGGCGCCGTGTGCACGACGTGCCCCTCGCGCAGCACCAGGACGCGGTCGGCGAGGCCGAGCACCTCGGGTACCTCACTGGAGACCAGCAGGACCGCGAGGCCCTCGTCGGCGAGGCGGCGGACGACCGCGTACAGCTCGGCGCGGGCGCCGACGTCGACACCGCGCGTCGGTTCGTCGAGCAGCAGCACGCGGCAGCCGCGTAGCAGCCAGCGGGCCAGGACGGCCTTCTGCTGGTTGCCGCCGGAGAGCGTGCGGACCGGTACAGAGGGGTTGTCGGGGCGGAGCGAGAGCTCACGGGTCGCGGCGCGTGCGGCGCCCCGTTCGGCGCCCCGGTCGATCCAGCCCCCGCGCGAGAAGCGGGACAGGGAGGAGACCGACACATTGCGGGTGACGGACTCCAGCATGAGCAGTGCCTGCGCCTTGCGTTCCTCGGGGGCGAGCCCGAGTCCGGCACGGACCGCAGCGCGGACGCCCCCGGGACGCAACGGGCGTCCGTCGACGAGGACCTGACCGGTCGTGGGTTTGCGGGCGCCGTAGATCGTCTCGAGGATCTCGGAGCGCCCGGAGCCGACGAGTCCGGCGAGGCCGACGATCTCGCCTGGACGGACGACGAGGTCAAGGGGCGCGAACTCCCCTTCCCTCGCCAGCCCTTGCACCTGAAGGACGGGCGTGCCCGTGGGAGCCGAGGACGGCCGTTCCGGGAAGACGTACTCGACGTTCCGTCCCGTCATCAGCGCCACGACCTCGCGGGTCGGCGTCGTCTTCGCCGGAAGTCCACGGGCCACCGCCCGCCCGTCCTTGAGGACGGTGACCCGGTCGCCGATGCGGCGGATCTCCTCCAGGCGGTGGGAGATGTAGACGACGGCGACGTCGGCGGCGGTGAGGTCGCCGACGATGCGGAACAGGTTGTCGACCTCGTCCGGGTCGAGCGCGGCGGACGGCTCGTCCATCACGATGAGCCGTACGTCGTGGGAGAGTGCCCGGGCCATGGACACGATCTGCTGCTGGGCCGCCGAGAGTTCTCCGACGAGCCTGGCCGGGTCGATCTCGGGGTGCCCGAGCCGTCGCAGCAGCGCGGCCGTCGACGCCTTCGCGGTCCTGGCCCGTACGACGAAGCCGGCGGCCGTGGGCTCGTGGCCGAGATGGACGTTCTCGGCCACCGACAGATGCTCCACCAAGTCGAGTTCCTGATAGATGGTCGCGATACCGAGGCGCATGGCGGCGATGGGCGAGCGGAGCGTGACGGATTCGCCCCGCCATTGGATGGTGCCGGTGTCGGGCTGGTGCGCACCGGCCAGCACCTTGATCAGGGTGGACTTCCCGGCCCCGTTCTGGCCGAGCAGGCAGTGCACTTCACCGGCCCGGACGTCGAGGTCGACGCCGTCGAGGGCCCGGACTCCGGGGAACGACTTGGTGATGCCGGACATGCTGAGCAGCGGTGTTTCTGGTGCCATGTGGGTTCCCCTTGGCGGGCGTGCGAGCCGGTTTCAGGGCGGAACGCGTGCCGGGCAGGCGTTTTCAGGGCAGGGCAGAGCAGGGCGCTGTGCGGGTGGTCCCGCGGTGCGGGTGCGGTGGACGAGTGCTTACGCGGGTGAGAACAGGTGGTCGCTGATGAGCCGGGCCGCGCCGATGACACCGGCGTTCTGGCCCAGTTCCCCGAGGACGATGGGCAGGTTGCCGGTCGCCAGCGGGAGCGACTGGCGGTAGACCTGGGTGCGGATCGCGGCGAGCAGGGTGTGGCCGAGGCCGGTCACTCCGCCGCCGATCACCACCAGGCCGGGGTTGAAGAAGCTGACCAGGCCAGCGATCACCTGGCCGGTGCGGGTGCCGCCCTCCCGGATGAGGTCGAGCGAAGTGGCGTCTCCCGCCGCTGCCGCGGCGGCGACATCGACGGCGCTCAGACCGCCGTTCGTCTCCAGCCGCGAGGCGAGTTCCGCCGAGAGTCCCTCGTGGGCCGCCTCCAGCGCGTCACGGGCAAGGGCCGCGCCGCTGAAGTGGGCCTCCAGGCAGCCCCGGTTGCCGCAGGCGCACGGGCGTCCGTCGGGCACGGCCTGGATGTGCCCGATGTCGCCCGCGCTGCCCGTCACCCCGCGGTGGACCTCACCGCCGACGACGATGCCGCAGCCGATGCCGGTACCGATCTTGATGCAGAGGAAGTCGCCCACGGAGCGTGCGACGCCCGCGTGCTGCTCCCCCAGCGCCATCAGGTTCACGTCGTTGTCGACCATGACCGGGCAGCCGAGTTCCTGGCTGAGCGCCTCCCGCACCGGGAAGCCGTCCCAGCCCGGCATGATCGGCGGCGCCACCGGGACGCCTTCGGGGAAGCGGACCGGGCCCGGAACCCCGATACCGGCGCCGTCGAAGCCCTCCGCGAGCCCAGAGTCCTTCAACTTCGCGGTCATGGCCAGGACTTGCTCGAACACCGCGACGGGGCCCTCGCGTACGTCCATGGGCTGGTTGAGGTGGCCCAGCACTTCCAGTTCGGGGTTGGTGACCGCGACGTCGACCGAGGTCGCGCCGATGTCGACACCGAGGAAGCGCAGGCCCGGGGTGAGCCGGATGTTGTGCGAGCGCCGGCCGCCGCGTGAGGCGGCGAGCCCGTCCGCGACGACCAGTCCCGTCTCCAGGAGCCGGTCCACCTCCACGGCGAGCTTGGAGCGCGAGAGGTCGATCTCGTCGCCCAGCCGGGCCCGGGAGTTGGGTCCCCCGTCGCGCAACAGCCTGAGCAGCCGGGCCTGGTGCGCGTTCGCGGGTCGTGCAGTCATACGTCTCACGCGCCCCTCCCCGCCTCAATTGGCCGCCAGCGTCGGGCTTTCGAGAGGAACGTAGCAGCGGCTGCCGGGACTGGGAAGAAGTTGCGCAGCGATTGCCTCTAACTTTCTCCACTCACAGGACAAAGAAGAACCGACAGCGCCGCCGTGGCCTGGAGAGACCGGAGTTCAGGACTTCGGCCGCGCGTGGTACGACCGCCGCGTGTGCTCGGTGTGCTCGCGCATCAGCTGGGTGGCGAGCTGCTCGTCGCGGCCCGCGATCGCCGCTATCAGTGCGCGGTGCTCGACCCAGGACTGCTGTCCGCGCTGACGGGCGATCGGTGTGTAGTACCACCGCACCCGGCGGTCGACCTGCGCGGCGAGTTCGGCGAGCACCGCGTTGCCCGCCAGCTCCATCACCTTCGTGTGGAAACGGGCGTTCATCGCGACGGCCCCGTCGACGTCGTCGGCGGCGACGGCACGCTCGCCCTCCGCACACAGCTCTTCGAGGGCCGAGATACCGGCGCTGCCCGCGTTGACGGCGGCGAGCCGGGCCGCCTCGGCCTCCAGCAGCGTGCGCACGGTCAGGAGCTGGTCGGCCTCCTCCTCCGTGGGCTCATGGACGAACGCGCCTTGGGCCGGCCGCAGATCGACCCATCCTTCCGTGTTCAGCCGCTGCAGGGCCTCGCGCACCGGCTGCCGGGAGACGCCGAGATGCCCGGCCAGTTCGCTCTCGACGAGGTGCTGGCCGGGTTGAAGGGCGCGCGTGGTGATGAGTTCGAGCAGCGCCTCGTAGACCCGGTCGCGTAGCGGGCCGGGCCGCTCGAGTTTGGGCACCGACCCGTGCGGCAGTCCTGTCGACAACATCGCGGTCCCCCTCCAGGGCAACGGCAGCGCAGTAGCCTGACTGCCAGTGTCTTTCGTCTACAGTCTACGGCGCACCATGGCCAGGGGCTGGGCGAGTTGGACTTCTCACACCGCCCTTTTCGGGCTGCTCACGGGCAGCGGACGACCTGCCCCGCGTACGACAGGTTCCCGCCGAAGCCGAACAGCAGCACCCGGTCGCCCGTCGAGATCTGCCCGCGCTCCATGAGCTTGGACAGCGCGAGCGGGATGCTCGCCGCCGATGTGTTGCCGGACTCGGACACATCGCGCGCCACGACAGCGTTGACGGCGCCGAGCCTCTCGGCGAGCGGCTCGATGATGCGCAGGTTGGCCTGGTGCAGCACGACCGCGGCGAGGTCCTCCGGCGCGATACCGGACCGCTCGCAGACCTGGCGCGCGATGGGCGGCAGCTGGTTGGTCGCCCACCGGTAGACGCTCTGCCCCTCCTGCGCGAACCGCGGAGGCGTGCCCTCGATCCGCACCGCGTGCCCCATCTCGGGCACCGAGCCCCACAGCACCGGGCCGATCCCCGGCTCCTCGCCCGGCGGGCAGATCTCGACGACGGCGGCCCCGGCACCGTCCCCGACCAGCACACACGTCGTACGGTCGGTCCAGTCCGTCACGTCGGACATCTTGTCGGCACCGACGACCAACGCCCGGGTGGCCGCGCCCGCGCGCACGGCGTGGTCGGCGGTGGCCAGCGCATGGGTGAAACCGGCGCAGACGACGTTGACGTCCATGGCCGCGGGCGACGGAATGCCGAGCCGGGCCGCGACCCGGGCGGCGGTGTTCGGCGAGCGGTCGACGGCGGTGGAGGTGGCGACCACGACCAGGTCGATGTCGCCCGGTGCCAGCCCCGCGGCGGCGAGCGCCTTGGCGGCGGCGTGCCCGGCGAGTTCGTCGACGGGCTCGTCGCCCCCCGCGATGTGGCGGGTCCGGATACCCACCCGGGTCCTGATCCACTCGTCGCTCGTGTCGACCATGCCCGCCAGGTCCTCGTTGGTGAGCACCTTGGCGGGCTGGTAATGACCGACGGCGGCGATGCGCGAGCCGTTCATGGGCGGATCCCCTCGTTGCCGTGCGTAGCGGGATCCACCAGTCTGATCAGTGACCGACGAGTACGACGGCATGCAAAGCGACAGGAATGGGGCGCCCGCGTTGTCGGCTTCCCGCAGCCCCTTGGACGCCCGGGCATCGCCTGCCCTGCCGTACGGAACTCATCCCGTGAACAGCTGCCTGGCCTTCAGGACGAGCTCGTAGAGGCCGTAGCACAGGGGCGCGCCCACCCACAGCCAGGAGAAGAGGATCAATGCGGTGCGGTTGCCCCCGCCCGGGTGAGGCCCGGCGGGGGGCGTCTCAGGCGGGCTGCTCTCGCCGGCCATCGGCGGCCTCCTTCGGTGCGGGGATGTGGTGGCGGGGGTGGACGGGCCGGACCAGCTCGTTGGCGACGAAGCCGATGACGAGCAGCCCGATCATGATCATGAACGACAGGCCGTAGAGGGCCGATCCGTGCTTGCCCGCGGCCTCCTGGTGGTCGGCGATCCAGTTCACGATCAGCGGGCCGAGGACACCGGCGGTGGACCAGGCGGTGAGCAGCCGGCCGTGGATCGCGCCGACCTGGTAGGTCCCGAAGAGGTCCTTCAGGTACGCGGGGATCGTCGCGAAGCCGCCGCCGTAGAAGGAGAGGATCACCAGCGCGCACAGGATGAACAGCGGCTTCGACGAGTCGCCGAACGACGCGATGACCAGGTACATGAGCGCGCCGACGCCCAGGTAGACACGGTAGATGTTCTTGCGCCCGATCAGGTCGGAGGTCGAGGACCAGCCGATACGGCCCGCCATGTTGGCCGCCGACAGCAGGGCGACGAAGCCGGCGGCCGCGGAGACCGACACGGGGGTGGAGGTGTCCGCGAAGAAGTCCGTGATCATAGGGGCGGCCTTCTCCAGGATGCCGATCCCGGCGGTCACGTTCATGCAGAGCACGATCCACAGGCACCAAAACTGCGGGGTGCGCACGGCGCTGCGCGCGGAGACCTGCACGCCCTCGACGGCGCTCGGCCCGGACTCGACCGGCCGCTCGGTGCGCGGCACCCGCACCAGCAGGACGCCGAGCAGCATGAAGACGGCGTACGACAGCCCGTGCACGAGGAAGGCGAGCGCGATCCCGGAGTGGCCGGTGCCGAACGACTCCAGCATCTGCGCCGACCAGGGCGAGGCGATCAGCGCGCCGCCGCCGAAACCCATGATGGCGATGCCCGTGGCCATGCCGGGCCGGTCCGGGAACCACTTGATCAACGTGGAGACCGGCGAGATGTAGCCGATGCCGAGACCGATGCCGCCGACGAAGCCGTAGCCGAGGACGATCAGCCAGTACTGCTCGGTCCGCGCGCCGAGCGCCGAGATCAGGAAGCCCGACGAGAAGCAGATCAGGGCCACGGTCATCGCCCAGCGCGGCCCTTTGCGCTCGACGAGCGTGCCACCGAACGCGGCCGACAGACCGAGCATCACGATGGCGAGCTGGAAGGGCAGCGCGCTCTCGGTGCCGTCGAGGTGGAGCGCGGATTCGAGAGGCGGCTTGAACACACTCCAGGCGTAGGCCTGGCCGATGGAGAGATGGACGGACAGAGCGGCGGGCGGGACCAGCCATCGGCTCCATCCCGGGGGAGCGACCGGAGGACTCATGATCCCGAACGGTACGAAGGCGGGGCGGAGTTGAGAACCTTCGCGTCGACCGTATGCGGTGAGCGGTATCCAGTGTGCGCCGAACGGTCGTTGTCGGCCCCTCCCGGATGCTCCGCGGACTCTTGCCGCCGCAAGTTCCATACTGTAGACAGTATTATGCCGACAAGGTTCGGCACTCCATATCTCCGCGGCACCCGCACGACCGAACGGACTGTCCCCCGGTGGAAGTTCGACATCCGTGCGGCGGGTACCTGGGACGAGCCGGCTGGGACGCAGACCACCACGGTGTGCGCCGCGTGCGGAGTGGGCCGCGACCTCTCCCCGCACGTGCAGGACAATGAGGTCGTCGAGGTCACCCCGGGGCACAACAACCCTTGACCGGCGGCGACCTCGGCAGCAAGGGCCGATTCGGCCACCAGCACCTACAGAACCGGGGCTGATCAGGACATGGGACGAGTCACGGAACGACGCAAGGTGATCCGCATCCGGGACGGAGCCGTGTCCTCCCGCCCGGACACCCTCGTGGCCGAGGAACCGCTGGAGATCCGGCTGAACGGCAAGCCGCTCGCGATCACCATGCGCACGCCCGGCGACGACTTCGCGCTCGCCGCCGGCTTCCTGGTGAGCGAAGGCGTCCTCGCGACCGCGTCGGAGCTGCTGAACATCGTCTACTGCGCGGGGGCCACCGCAGACGGTTCGAACACGTACAACGTGGTGGACGTGAGGACCGCCCCCGGCGTGGTGATCCCCGACATCACCCTGGAGCGCAACGTCTACACCACCTCGTCCTGCGGGCTGTGCGGCAAGGCGAGCCTGGACGCGGTCCGTACGACGGCGCGCTGGCCCATCGCCGACACTCCCCCGGTCCGGCTGGATCCCGAATTGCTCGCTAGCCTCCCCGACCGGCTTCGGGCCGCCCAGCGGGTCTTCGACCGGACCGGGGGTCTGCACGCGGCGGCCCTGTTCACCGAGAACGGCGAACTGCTCGACATCCGCGAGGACGTCGGGCGGCACAACGCCGTCGACAAACTGGTCGGCCGCGCCCTGCAGAACGGGGACCTGCCGCTGTCCCGCGCCGTCCTCCTGGTGTCGGGCCGGGCCTCCTTCGAACTGGCGCAGAAGGCGGTGATGGCCGGCATTCCGGTGCTGGCGGCGGTCTCGGCGCCCTCGTCCCTGGCGGTGGACCTGGCCGCGGAGACGGGCCTGACCCTGGTGGGCTTCCTGCGGGGCAGCTCCATGAACGTGTACGCGGGCGAGGACCGCATCGCCCTGCGGGCCGTGGCCACGCAGGGCTGACCGGTTCCCGCGTCACGGCGGCGGGGCCCCGAACGGCGGGGAGCGCCCCCTGCGCCGCAGGGGCCCCGCCTCAGCCCTGTTCCTGTGCGATCCGGGCGAAGTCCGAGATCAGCGGTGCTCCACGCCCCGCCTCCCAGGCGAGGAACACCTGGTCGGGCTTGGCGTCGAGCACCGGCACATACGCGATGTCCGGGCGGGAGTACTGTTCGGCGACCGACTGCGGTACGAGCGTGATGCCGGTACCCGCCGCCACGCACTCGAACTTCTCCTCGATGGTCCGGATCGGCAGATCGTCCGGCCCCGGGTCGGAGTAGCGCAGCCACTGCTCGCCCTCCAGATCGGCCAGGACCAGCTCCCGCTTGCCGGCGAGCCGGTGGTCGGCGGGCAGCATCGCCACACGACTCTCGCTGAACAGCGGAACGAGCGTCAGGCCCTGCTCGCGGATCGGCCGTCGGACGTACGCGAGGTCCACCGTCCCATCCAGGACCAGCTGCTCCTGGTCGTCCCACTCGATGCGGCGCGCCTTGACCTCGACGTCCGGGTGCGCGGCGCCGAAGGCGCGCAGTGCGCCGGTGACGACGACGCCCGCCCGGAACCCGACGACGAGGCGGCGTGGTCCCCGGGCCGCCCTCAGCACCCGGCGCCGGGTGGCGTCCGCGGTCGCCAGCAGATGGCGTGCGTCGTCGAGGAGTTGCCGGCCCGCCGACGTCAGCGTCACCCCGTGGCTGTCCCGTTCGAAGAGGCAGGCGTCCAAGTCCTTCTCCAGTGCCCTGATCTGACGGCTCAGCACGGGCTGCGCGATGTGCAGGCTCTCGGCCGCGCGCCCGAAGTGCAGCTGTTCGGCGACCGCCGTGAAGTAGCGGACCTTCCGCAGGTCGAGATCCATGGCCGCCCCTTCCGTCGTACGGGTGGCGATGCCTTCAGGGTATCGCCGCAGCCGAAAGAGGTCTTGGACGGCCGGGGGGCCGCGGCCGCAGGCTGGATCACGTGGCACCGGAGTGGCGCCGCACCAGCGTGAAAGGGACATCGGTATGGCCTGCAAGGACAGCGGATCATCGTGATCGGCGGTACGTCCGGCATCGGACTGGCGGTCGCGGAGGGGGCCGCGCGGGAGGGTGCGGAGGTGGTGGTCGCCTCACGCCGGCAGCAGAGCGTGGACGCGGCTCTGCAGCGGCTGCCGCAGGGCGCCACGGGACGGCTGCTCGACGCGAGCGACGAGGACGCGGTGCGCGACTTCTTCCAGGGGATCGGCGTATTCGACCACCTGGTCTACACCGCCGGTGAGTCGCTGCTGCTGGAGAGCCTCGCGGACTCCGAACTGGCACGGGCCAAGCGCTTTCTCGACACCCGGCTGTGGGGCGCCTACACGGCCGTCAAGCATGGCGTGTCGTTCATCCGCAAGGGCGGTTCCGTGGTGCTCACCACTGGGACCGCGGGGCGCCGGCCGCTGCCCGGCTCCACCGTCGGGGCGAGCCTGTGCGGCGCGATGGAGTCGCTCACCCGGGCACTGGCCCTGGAGCTGGCCCCGATCCGGGTCAACGCGGTGTCACCCGGCGTGGTCCGCACCGACGTGTGGCGGGAGCTGCCGCAGGACGAACAGAGCGGGCTGTTCGAATCCTCCGCGGCGTCACTCCCCGTCGGCCGGGTGGGCGAGCCCGCCGACATCGCCGAGGCGTACCTGTACTTGATGCGCGGCGGCTACAGCACCGGGTCCGTGGTGGTCGTGGACGGCGGCGGGGTGCTGGTGTGACGGTCAGCCGCGGGTGAGGCGCAGCTGGGCGGCGGTCACGACCGATCCCAGCCGCGGGAAGTCGAGCCTGACGGACGCCTCGTGCTCAGCGGCGGTGAACGCGCTCATGGCGTCCTCAACGAAGACGAGGTCGTAGCCGAGGTCCGCGGCGGCGCGGGCGGTGGACTCGACGCCCAGGTTGGTGGCGATACCGCCGAGCACCACGGTGGTGATGCCCCGCTCGCGCAGTCTTTCGTCCAGGCCCGTGCCCTGGAAGCCGCCGATGGTCCGCTTCACCACCTCCAGGTCGCCCTCCCGGAGCAGGCCGGGCACCAGTCCGCTGCCGGGCGGCTGTTCGGCGACCGAGGGACGCTCGACCCGGATCAGGACGACAAGGGCGCCGGCCGAGCGGAACACGGCCGCCAGTTCCTCGGCCGTGGCGAGGACTTCGGTGCCCTTGCGGGGCTCCAGCGGCAGGGCGACGATGCGGTCCATCAGATCGACGAGCACGAGGGCGGTGCGCGCGGGATCAAGTGCGTGGGGTGCGGTCATGACGGAACGTTAAACCCCCATCACTCGTTCGTACCGGAAATCCGGATCGACGGGCCCGTGAACGGGTCACGAACGAGGCCCTCAGCCGGAGCGCGTCCCCGTACCGACCGCCGTACGTGACACCGGGACGGTCCGGGTGCCGGCCTCCCGCGGCTGGGGGTCGCGGGAGCGGCGCTTGGCGATGACGGCGCAGACCATGAGCTGCATCTGGTGGAAGAGCATCAGCGGCAGGACGGCCAGGGAGGCGTGCGCGCCGAAGAGGACGCTCGCCATGGGCAGTCCCGAGGCGAGAGACTTCTTGGACCCCGCGAACTGGATGGCGATGCGGTCCTCGCGGCCGAAGCCCAGCGCCCGGCCGCCGTACCAGGTCAGGGCGAGCATCGCGGCGAGCACCGCACCCTCCACGACGAGCAGGCCGCCCAGCCGCAGCGGGCTCACCTGGTGCCAGACGCCCTGGACCACGCCTTCGCTGAAGGCGGTGTAGACGACCAGCAGGATCGAGCCGCGGTCGACGAGGCCGAGGACCTTCTTGTGCCGGGTGATGAAGCCGCCGATCCAGCGCCTGAGCACCTGGCCCGCGAGGAACGGCACCAGCAGCTGGAGCACGATCTTGACGAGCGAGTCCGCGGAGAAGCCGCCGCCGCTGTTGCCGAGCAGGGCCGCCGCGAGCAGCGGGGTGATGACGATGCCGGCGAGGGAGGAGAAGGAGCCCGCACAGATGGCGGCGGGCACATTGCCGCGCGCGATCGAGGTGAAGGCGATCGAGGACTGGATGGTCGACGGGACGAGGGTGAGGAAGAGCAGCCCGGTGTAGAGGTTGTCCGTCAGGAGCACGGGCACCAGACCGCGTGCGGCGAGACCCAGCAGCGGGAAGATCACGAAGGTGCAGACCAGCACGGTGGTGTGGAGCCGCCAGTGCCTCAGCCCCGCCAGGGCCTCATGGGTGGAGAGCCGTGCCCCGTACAGGAAGAAGAGGAACGCGATCGCCGTGGTGGAGGCGCCCGACGCGACATCGGCCATCGTGCCCCGCGCCGGGAACAGGGCCGCTACACCCACGGTCCCCAGCAACAGGAGGATGTACGGGTCGACGGGCACCCAACGCGGCCAGTGCAGGCGTTTCACTGTGCTCCATTGCTTCGCTGTGCGTTCGCTGTTCGTCCGTGCCGGGCACGGACGTGACCTCTCCATGGTCCTCCTCCGGTCCGCGATCGGGAATCCCGCATACCGCTCTGACTGTCATCACGTTTCCCGATAGCCTTGAGGCATGTACGACCCCTCCCAGCTGCGTACCTTCCTGGCCGTCTCCCAGACGCTCAGCTTCACGCAGGCTGCTCGGCGGCTCGGCGTGCGCCAGTCGACGGTGAGCCAGCACGTACGGCGGCTGGAGGAGGCAGCCGGCCGGCAGCTGTTCTCCCGGGACACCCACTCCGTGGAGCTGACCGAGGACGGCGAGGCGATGCTCGGCTTCGCGCGGCGCATCCTCGAGGTCCACGAGCAGGCGACCGCCTTCTTCACCGGGACACGGCCGCGCGGGCGGCTGCGGTTCGGCGCCTCGGAGGACTTCGTGCTGACCCGGCTGCCCGAGATCCTGGAGGGCTTCCGGTACGACCACCCCGAGGTGGACCTGGAGCTGACGGTCGAGCTCTCGGGCACACTGCATGAACAGCTCGCGGCCGGCCGGCTCGACCTGGTGCTCGCCAAGCGGCGGCCCCAGGACCCGCGCGGTGACCTGGTCCGGCACGACAGACTGGTGTGGATCGGCGCGGAGCGGCTGCGCGTGGACCCCGACCGCCCGGTTCCACTGATCGTCTATCCACCGCCGGGCATCACCCGCACCCGGGCCCTCGCGGCACTGGAGGAACAAGGCCGCGCCTGGCGCATCGTGTGCACGAGCGGCAGCCTCAACGGCCTGCTCGCGGCGGCACGAGCAGGTCTCGGTGTGATGGCGCACTCCCGGGGGCTGGTCCCACCGGGCCTGGTGCGCGTCACCGAGCGCGCGGGCCTGCCCGACCTGGGCGAGGTCGACTTCGTCCTGGTGCACGCAGAGCGCCCCGGCCCGGCACGCCACGCGGCAGAGGCACTGTCGTCGGCGATCCTGGCCGGCGGGGACCGGCTGCACGGTCGCTGACACTCGCCCCCAAGAGAGGCCGCGTCGCGATCATCGCCCAGTGTGTTCGCATCGATACTGAGCGCATGCGGATCGAACACGACCCCGAGGCGATGAGCAGCGCGGACTTCTACAGGTTCCTGACATCGGCCGTGATTCCCCGGCCGATCGCCTGGATCTCCACGGTCACTGCGGACGGCAGCAGCGAGAACCTCGCCCCGCACTCCTTCTTCAGCATCGCCAGCACCGACCCGCCGATCGTGCAGTTCACCTCGATCGGCCGGAAGGACACGCTGCGCAACGTCGAGGACACCGGGGAGTTCGTCGTCAACTTCTCCGCCGAGCCGCATCTGGATCTGATCAACGCCACCGCCATCGACTACCCCCGGTCGGTCAGCGAGTTCGACACCGCCGGCATCGAACGCGAAGCCAGCAGGCGCGTGCGCCCACCGAGGGTGGCCGTCTCCCCTGTGGTCCTGGAGTGCCGTTCGCACACCACACTGCGGATGGGCAACTCCACCCTGGTCTTCGGACGGGTGGTCCACGCCGCAGTCGACGAGGACCGCCTCGTCGACGGCCGTCCCAGCAGCGCTCTGCTGCGCCCGCTCACCAAGCTCGGCGGCGACGAATGGGGCACCCTGGGCGAGGTCCTGCACCTGAGGCGCATCCCGTACGAGGAGCCTTCCGCCGACTGATCCCGGGCGGCACGCCGACCGGCGTTCAGGAGCCCGCTCCCGAGGGCTTCCCGCGGTGTGCGACGTGCACGATGGCCGTCGAGGCGGCGATCCGGTCGAGGCTGAAGACGGCTGCGAAGCAGAACACCACCCAGGCCGAGAGGATCGTCACTCCGTCCGCGACCCCGTCGTTGTGGAAGTAGGCGAGCCCTGAGTTGCTCGCCGAGCGTGGGTTCGAGCGCACCACCGTGCGGGACATCGGCGAACGGGCGGGAGTGGACCAGGCCCTGATCGCCCGATATTTCGGGGGCAAGACCCAGCTCAACATCGCCGTGCTGGACGCCGAAATAGGCCACCAGGTCCCGCAGGACCTACTCCACCCCGGACGCGTGCTCGCGCTCCTCGACCGCGTCCGGCAGCACGGTCCGGGCCCCGTTTTCCAGGCCGCGGTCCAGGGGCCAGGATGCGGCGGTCCAGAACGCCGCACGGGAGGAACTGCGGCGCCGGTTGGTCGACCGTTCCTAGGGACTGAGCATGAGGTGTACAGGCTCAGTCGGACGCTCCGAACGGTGTTGGGCGTCCTGGTCTCCCGCTTTCGCGCCGCGTCTGGTCCCATTGGATCGACTCGCTGGCGGCGGCCGACCCGGAGGAACTGGTTCCCTTGGTGGAGCAGTTGCTCGGCCCGTGAACGGCGTTGACGTCGCTGTTGCCACGGCGACCAGAATCAGATCGCGATCAGCGTCGAGCCGGCTGTGGTGATGTATTGGTGCGACTTGAATCCTCCCCCAGCTGAAGGACTCCGTTGGGAAATCCGTGAAACGGCCGCATAGGCGGTGCTTATGCGGCCGTTTCACGGATTTCCCAACGGAGTCCTGAAGGCCGGGGCGTCCTCGGAGGCATTTGGTGAACAGGCCCTCTGCCCGACACCGCGGGCAGAGTGCCTTGCGTGCGGGGTTGCGTACGGGCTCTCTCAGCGCTTGGTGGTGCTGTTGAACAGCGAGCGCGACCAGACATAGCCGATCAGGGTGATGCCGGCGCACCAGGCGAGCGAGATCCAGCCGTTGTTGCCGATCTCCGAGCCGGAGAGCAGGCCGCGCAGGGTCTCGGTCATCGGCGTGAACGGCTGGTACTCGGCGAACCAGCGCAGGCCCGGCGACATCGAGTCGGCCGGTACGAACGCCGAGCCGAGGAACGGCAGGAACTGGATCAGCAGCGGCTTGTTGCTCGCGGACTCGACGGTCTTGGAGATCAGCCCGAGCGCCACCGACAGCCAGGTCACCGCGAAGGCGATGGCCGTGAGGAGGCCGGCCGCGGCCAGCCACTCCAGCGGGGTCGCCCCGGACCGGAAGCCGACTGCGAGTGCGACGCCCACGACCGGGACCATGCACACCATCGTCTGGATGACGCTGCCGATGACATGCCCCGTCATGAACGACGAGCGCGTGATGTTCATGGTGCGGAAGCGGTTGATGATGCCCTCGGTCATGTCGGAGCAGACTGCGATCGAGGTCGACATCGAACCGGCGGCCACCCCCATGATGATGATGCCGGGGGTGAGGTAGTTCACGTACGTGCCCCGGCCGCCGCCCATGCCGGCGCCGATCGAGTCACCGAAGGCGTAGACGAACAACAGAAGCATCAGGATCGGCATCAGGGCGCTGCCGAGCCCCACGGACGGGTAGCGGATCGCGTGCTTCAGGTTGCGTCGCAGCATCGTCATGGAGTCGTGCACGGCGTAGGTGAGGGTGCTCATCGCAGGGTCTCCTTGACGTGAAGCGGGGTGCTGGTGCCGGTTTCGGTGCTGCCGCGGCCGGTCAGTGCGAGGAACACGTCGTCGAGGTCGGGGGTGTGCACGGAGAAGTCGACGGACCGGATGCCGGCGGCGTCGAGCCGGTCGATCAGGACGCGCAGCGCGTCGAGGCCACCGTCGCCCGCCACGCGCAGGGCGAGGTTCTCGTCGTCCCGGGCCGCGCCGGGGAACGTGGCCGCCGCGCGCTCGAACTCGGCGGCGTCGGTGAACCGCAGCCGTACGTGGCTGCCGGGGATCTGCGCCTTGAGCTCGTCGGCGGTGCCCTCGGCGACGATCCGGCCGCCGTCGAGCACAGCGATCCGGTCGGCCAGCTGGTCGGCCTCGTCGAGGTATTGAGTGGTGAGGAAGACGGTGGTGCCGCCCGCGACCAGCGAGCGCACCGTGTCCCACATGGTGCGCCGGCTGCGCGGATCGAGCCCGGTCGTCGGCTCGTCCAGGAAGATCACCTGGGGGTCGCCGACCAGTGTCATGGCGAGGTCGAGCCGGCGCCGCATGCCGCCGGAGAAGGTCGCGGCCCGTTTGTCCGCGACGTCCGCGATGTCGAACCGCTGAAGCAACTCCCGGGCACGGAACCGTCCTGCACGCTTGCCGAGGCGCAGCAGGTCGGCCATGAGGAGCAGGTTCTCCTCGGCGGTGAGCAGGTCGTCGAGCGCGGAGAACTGCCCGGTGACGCCGATCGCGGCGCGCACCCCGTCCGGTGATGTGGCGATGTCGTGGCCCGCGACCTGGGCCTGCCCGCCGTCGGCGGCGATGAGCGTGGACAGGATCTGCACGGTGGTGGTCTTGCCGGCGCCGTTCGGCCCGAGCAGAGCGAACACGGTCCCGGCCGGGATTCGCAGATCGATGCCGTCCAGGACGGTCTTGTCGCCGTACGACTTGCGCAGGCCGATGGTGGAGACGGCGGCGGGCGACTGCGAACCGTCGCCCCGCCTGGACGTGGGCATGACAGATGAAGGCATGGAGCCCTCCCGTTCGAAGGGTGGAGTGACGGGGAGAAGTGGGCGAGTTGGCGGGCCGGCGCTCAGGCCCGGGCGCGGCGCACGTCGATGTTGCCCCAGCGGGTACGGGCGCGGACCTCGACGGTGTCCTCGCTCTCCTCCGGGGCCTCGGAGGCGGCGAGCGTGTTGCGCACCTGCCCTCGCTCGGAGCTGACGTCGAGCCAGGCGGCGGTGCCCTCGCGGATGCCGACCTCGATGGCGCCGTAGGCGGTCTCCAACTGGACGGTTCCGCAGGCGACTTCGTCGACGCGCAGGGTGCCGTGGGCGGTGGTGGCGGTGACCGAGCCCTCGGCGCGCGTGATGTCGATGTTGCCGTGGGCACCGCTCACCTGCAGGTCGCCGATCGCGGCCCCGACGGTCGTGGTGCCGTGCGAGTTCTTCAGGACGGCGGGGCCGTCGACGGTGCCGACCCGCAGGCTGCCGAAGCTGGTGACGACCTCGGCCATCCCCTCGACCCGGTCGACGGTGATCGAGCCGTGGGAGACCGTCAGCTGGAGCGGCCCGGTCGAGTCCAGGCGGACGTCACCGCCCGAGGCCTTCACCCGGACCTCGCCGAGCCGGCCCTCGCCGAGCACCTGGGTCCAGGAGCCGTTCATGTCGATGCGCGAGCCCGTGGGCAGGTCCACCGTCACGTCGACGGCGCCGCTGGGCCCGATGAGGCGGCGCTCTTTCGTCCTGACGGTCAGGACGCCGCTGGCGTAGGCGACCTCGGTCTGTTCGGCGGCCCGCACGTCCTTGTCCCTCTTCGGGTTGAGAGGCCGGACCTCGACGACCGTGTCGAGGCGGTCGCTCGCGGTGAACCGGATGGACCCGGCGCCCACGTGGGCGGTGACCGAAATCGGTTCGGGAGTGTCGAAAGAAGGCATGGCTGTACCGTCCTCTTGAGTCTTTGGGGTGTCCCCGCTGGTGGGACGTGGTGTGGGTGAGGCGGGGCGGGCGCGGCTAGCGCACCCAGCCCGTGAAGTTCTGTCCGATGGTGCGGGTCTTCTCCGGCGTACGCGGCCGCGTGCCCCCGTCGACCGCGGCCGACACGGCCCGCACCAGCCATGCGTTGACCGACAGGCCCTCGCGGCTCGCGGCCTCCTCGGCGCGCGCCTTGAGGTGGGCCGGCAGACGCAGATTGACGCGGGCGGTGCCGCCTTCGTCGCCTTCGGCGGGTGCCTGCACGTTGAGCGGTTCGACGGGCGCGACCGTCGCTTCAGTGGGGCCGCTGTAGGCGGGCGGCAGCGTCACCACGAAGTCGGGGTCGAGCCCGCGCAGCCGTACGTCGACCGAGCCGGGGGCGAGCTCGCGGGTGATCTCGTCCATCGCGGCGGAGAGCACATTGAGCATGGTCAGACGGGTCGCCGACTCCAGAGGAGCGGTGAGCCGCTCGGCCAGCTCACGGGCGTCTTCCCCGCCGGCTTCGGCGGCGACCGCAAGTTCGCGGCGGAGGGTGTCGACATACGGGGTGAGGTCCATGACGTCATGGTGGCACCACTATGGCGCCACATGCAACCCCGAATGGCACCGCACGTCGGACAAGCCTGAGAACCACCGCTCTGGCCTGCGGAAACATAATGGGACCAGCCTGACCACTGTGGCGCCACGCGCGATTGCGCGCTCTCGAAAACATGGAATGGCACCAGGACGGCACTGGATGGCACCAAGTGGCACCACGCGGCGCCATGTGATGCCATGCGGGTCGCAAGGGGGTGGTGTGCGTGCCCCCTCGCCGTCTGCGCGCCGAGGGGACCGCGCACGCACCGGGCGGCCCCGGCCCGGTCGGGGCTGTGGTCAGCGGGGCAGGGGTTGGTAGGTGAGTTGTTTGACCCGGCGCAGGACCGGTGTCGTCTCCACCTGCTGGACCCCCTCCAGACAGCCGAGGGGGCCGCTCAGATAGGCGTACAGCGCCCGTGTGTTCCTGGCCAGTGCGGTCGCGACGATGTTCGAGGGGCCGGCAGTCGCGGAGGCGTGGGCGATCTCGTCGTGGGCGGCGAGGGCTTCACCGACGGATCGCAGGGCGGCCGGGGCGGCGGTGATCCAGAGGACGGCCGCGACCGGATGGCCCAGGAGATCGGGGTTGCACTCCGAGTCGATGTACAGGGCGCCGGAGGCGAGCAGCGCGTTCAGGCGGCGTTTGACCGCCGACTCGGAACGGCCGGTGGCGCGCCGGAGTTCGGGGTAACCGGCGCGTCCGTCCCGCTCCAGTACGGCCAGCAGCGGCTCGTCCTCCGGGTCGAGGCCCACCTGCTCGGGACCAGGGGCCGGGTGGGGGCGCAGTGCGTCGATCTGATCGTCCGTGAGCGCGGCGAACTTGCGGATCCAGCCGTGGGCCCCGCCGTAGAAGCGGTGGAGCAGCTGGTGGGCGCGGATCTCCACCACGCTGGGCGTGCGCGGCAGTTTGCCGAGCAGCAGGTCGTCGTGGTCGCCGCGAGTGCGCGGCCGGGTCAGGCACAGGACCTCGGTGCCGCCGGAGGCAAGCCCGATCCAGTTGGTGTCGGGGCGTTTGGCGAGCGCGTCCGCGATGGTCAGCGCGGTGTCCGGGGCGCAGCGCACCCGCAGCATCCACTGCTCCTGGCCCAGCCGGTGGGCGTCACGGACACCCACGACCCGCAGCCCGCCGTCGGCACGCAGCCTGCGGAAGCGGCGCGCGACGGTCTGGTCGGAGACGCCGAGTACCCCGCCGATCCGGCTGAAGGAGGCCCGGCCGTCGACCTCCAGGGCCGAGAGGAGTTGCAGATCGAGTCTGTCGAGGGTGTGGGATTCCATCTCCGTCGGCCCCTTCTCTGTCGGGTTCCGGCGTTCATGTATCCGCTTCCGCTGAGATCGGCCGCCGTCCGCTCATCGTAGGGAGTCATGCGCATACATCGCACGAGGAGTTGGGACATGCGGGCATGGAAGCCGCTCACGGCGGTGTGCCTGAGCACGTTCATGTTGCTGGTGGACGTGACGATCGTGGTCGTCGCGCTGCCGGACATGGCGCGGTCGCTGCACGCGTCGCTGAGTGATCTGCAGTGGGTGGTCGACGGATACGCGCTCGCGCTGGCGGCGTTGCTGCTGGCGGCCGGGGCCGCGGCGGATGTGCTCGGGCGGCGCCGGGTGCACGTCGCGGGCGTGGTGGTGTTCGCGGTGGCGTCGCTGATGTGCGGGCTCGCGTCCGGGCCCGGGACTCTGGTGGCCGCGCGGGCGGTGCAGGGCATGGGCGCGGCCGGGATGTTCGCGACGACGCTGCCGTTGCTCGGCTCGGTATATCAAGGGCGGCAGCGCTCGGCGGCGCTCGGTGTGTGGGGCGCGGTCAGCGGCGTGGCCGCGGCGGTGGGCCCCGCGCTCGGCGGACTGCTCACCGAGGGGCCGGGTTGGCGGTGGATCTTCTTCGTGAATCTGCCGGTCAGTGTGGCCGCTGTGTGGATGACGCTGCGGGCGGTCCCGGAGTCGCGGGGAGCCCACGGCAGGCGGATCGACTGGGCGGGCACGGTCATGATCGCGGGGTTCGCGGGCGGGACGACCTACGCTGTGGTGCGCGCCGGGGAGAGCGGCTGGACCGCGTCGGTGACGCTGGGCTCGTTCACGGTCGCCGCGCTGGCTCTGATGTTCTTCGTGCTGGTGGAGCTGCGGTCGACGCATCCGCTGCTGGACCTCTCCCTGCTGCGCAAGCCCGCGTTCGTGGGCGTGCTCGCGGGCGCGTTCGCCTTCAGCGGCGTGGCCTTCGGGGTGACGCCGTACCTCGCGATCTGGACGCAGACGCTGCTGGGCATGAGCCCGGTGCGCGGCGGACTGACGCTGCTGCCGCTGACGGTCGCCGCCATGGTGGTCGCGATCCTGGGCGGGCGCCTGCTGCACGGGGCGCCGGCCCGGCTGACCGTCGGCGGCGGGCTGCTGCTGATCGGCGCGGGCGCCCTCTGCCAGACGGTGCTGGATGCGGGCAGCGACTGGACCGCGCTCATCCCGGGGCTCGTCGTGGTGGGCATCGGCACCGGCTTCGTGTCGCCGTCGGTCGCCGGAGCGGCGCTCGCCTCGGTGCCACCGGAGCGGGCGGGCATGGCGGGCGGCGCGGTGAACACGGTCCGCCAGTTGGGGTACGCGCTGGGGGTCGCCGCCTTCGGCACCGTACTGACTTCCCGGATGCGGGACACGTTGCCACGCGATGCGGCGCACACCCTGGCGAGTGGAGGTGCCGGCGCCCTGCGTGGCGGATTCTCCGAGCATGTGCTGCGCACCGCGTTCGCCTCCGGTCTCGACGCGGCTCTGCAGGTCGCGGGTGTGGCGGGCGTGATCGCGGGCACGCTGGTCCTCATGCTGGTGCGGCAGCCAAAGAAGGCAGTGACACAATCGGCGCCCCATCCGCTGAAGGAGTCGGTGCCGCGGGGCTGAACGCGGGGGCGGTGGTCCGTGCGACCCCGGCCACCGCCCCGTCGCTACTGGCCGGTAGAGTGCCGCGTGCGGTAAGCGCGCCGTACAGATTCCGTGGAGATTGCGGGCCAGGAACCTACGCGGCCGTAAGGAATTCTGTCCGCTCCTTCCCCCTTGTGCGGTTATCTTCCCGGCTGACTTGTGCGTTTGCCACGAGTGCCCGGGATTTCGCCCCTCTCCCGCCCGGCCCCCCGGTGGGGTAGCTTTCACGGCGCTGTGCGGAGCGCCACAAGGAGCGGGGATTGCACGAGTTCACCAACCCTCAACTGGCATCGGCGCCGCCGGTGGGCGGTCTGGCCGACGTCGTCTTCGACTATGCCCAGGAAGATCCGCTCCGTGTCGCGCTCGGCCGCAAGGACGACGAGGGCCAGTGGCGCGATGTGACCGCCGCCGAGTTCCGCGACGAGGTCCTCGCCCTCGCCAAGGGTCTGCTGGCCCAGGGCGTCCGGTTCGGGGACCGGGTCGCGATCATGTGCCGTACGCGGTACGAGTGGACGCTCTTCGACTTCGCGCTGTGGACGATCGGCGCCCAGGTGGTGCCCATCTATCCCACCTCCTCGGCCGAGCAGGTCTTCTGGATGCTCCACGACGCCCAGGTGACGGCCGCGATGGTGGAGCACGAGGACCACGCGATGACGATCGCCACGGTCATCGACCGGCTGCCGCAGCTGCACCGGCTGTGGCAGCTCGACGTCGGCGCCGTGCAGCAGCTGTACGACGCGGGCGCGCACATCGAGGACGAGGTGGTCCACCGGCACCGGCAGGCGGTCACCCCCGACTCGACGGCGACGATCATCTACACCTCCGGCACCACCGGCCGCCCCAAGGGCTGTGTCATCTCGCACGGCAACTTCATGTTCGAGGGCGACACGGTCATCGAACGCTGGGAGCCGGTCTTCCACTCCAAGAAGGGCGACGAGGCCTCCACCCTGCTCTTCCTGCCCCTGGCCCATGTCTTCGGGCGGATGGTCGAGGTCGCCTGCATCCGCGGCCGGGTCAAGATCGGCCACCAGCCGCAGCTGAACGCGGCGGCGCTGCTGCCCGACCTGGCCGCGTTCAGGCCGACGTTCTTCCTCGCCGTGCCCTACATCTTCGAGAAGGTCTTCAACGCGGCCCGCCGCAAGGCCGAGAAGGAGGGCCGCTCCGGCCCCTTCGAGAAGGCGGTCGAGGTCGCCGTCAAGTACGCGGACGCGATCGAGGCGAAAGCCTGGGGCATCGGCCCCGGCCCGTCGGCGGGCCTGCGCATGCAGCACCAGTTCTTCGACAAGGTCGTCTACACCAAGATCCGTGCCGCGATGGGCGGCCGGGTGCGGCACGCCATGTCCGGCGGCTCGGCGATGGACCGCAGGCTCGGGCTGTTCTTCGCCGGTGCCGGGGTCCAGATCTACGAGGGGTACGGCCTGACCGAGTCGACGGGGGCGGCGACCGCCAACCCGCCCGAGCGCACCCGGTACGGCACGGTGGGCCAGGCCATCCCGGGCACGACCGTGCACATAGCCGACGACGGAGAGGTCTGGCTGCACGGCGGCCATGTCTTCCAGGAGTACCTCAACAACCCGAAGGCCACCGACGAGTCCCTGCACGACGGCTGGCTCGCCACCGGAGACCTGGGCTCGCTCGACGAGGACGGCTTTCTCACCATCACCGGGCGCAAGAAGGAGATCCTGGTGACCTCGGGCGGCAAGAGCGTCTCGCCCGGGGTGCTCGAGGAGCGGGTGCGGGACCATCCGCTGGTCGCCCAGTGCATCGTGGTCGGCAACGACCGCCCGTACATCGCCGCGCTGGTCACGCTCGACGGGGAGGCCGTGGAGCACTGGCTGCAGATGCGGGGCAAGCCCAGGATGTCCCCGTCCCAGCTTGTGCGCGACTCCGATCTGGAGACCGAGGTGCGACGTGCCGTGGTCGCCGCGAACACCTTGGTCTCGCAGGCCGAGTCGATCCGCACCTTCCGTATCCTCGCGCACCAGTTCACCGAGGAGCACGGCCTGCTCACCCCGTCGCTGAAGCTGAAGCGCAAGGCGATCGAGAACGCGTACGCGACCGAGGTGGAGGCGTTGTACCGGGCCTGAGCCCGGCGCGCCGCCCCGGCGGCGACGGGTGGTCGATGGTCACTCGGAAGATCAAGTCGGACCCGTCCGCCGCACCTCTGCTCGTCTCGATCGGTGGATGGGCGCGGCGGGCGAATCCGGGCGTGCCGTGCTGCCCGGCGGTGGTTCGGTGCCGGACGGACGGGGCGGGGACGACGCCCGGTTCGACGGCTTACCCCAAGGTGTCGGTGTGCTGTTCGCCGGTCAAGTCTACTGACCGACTGATCAGTTTCCATCGTCGAGGAGTCAAGGTTCTCCTAGACCCTGTCCTCCGATGTCTCCCGAATGAGCGGTTCCGGTCGGCGCGCCGCGGACACCTTCTCGTTCATGTGCGCATACCTGCTTCCGCATGGGGCGGAGTGGATGAGCCCAGAAAGGCCCAGGCAGGCAGCATGTACACATGCTTGCACCGCGTTCAACGACGCGTTCGGTCGCGATACAGAGTTACGGGATGACCGGACCCGGTCAATGCCCTGGACCGAGAAGGTCGGTTCCATGTCAGGCCGATCTGCTGCTCTCCGCCGGGATACGGCGCGGAAACGACCGGCCAGGAATGCACGACGGGCTGTGATCGTTGACGATGGACGTACCAGCCGACGACTGAAGGATCGAGAGTTCGTGAGCAGCAAGGTCCCCCCGATCATCCTGAACAACGGCGTCGAGATGCCCCAGCTGGGCTTCGGCGTCTGGCAGGTGCCGGACGACGAGGCGGAGACCGCCGTGGCCACCGCCCTGGATGCCGGGTACCGCAGCATCGACACAGCAGCGATCTACGGCAACGAAGAGGGTGTGGGCCAGGCGGTGGCAGCCTCCGGGATCCCGCGCCAGGACCTCTTCATCACCACCAAGCTCTGGAACAGCGACCAGGGGTACGACGCCACGCTGCGCGCCTTCGACGTGTCGCTGGAGAAGCTCGGCCTGGAGTACGTGGACCTCTATCTGATCCACTGGCCGCTGCCCTCGAGGGGCAAGTTCGTCGACACGTACAGGGCTTTCGAGAAGATCTACGGCGACGGCCGCGCGAAGGCGATCGGTGTCTCCAACTTCCTCCCGGAACACCTCCGGACGCTGATCGCCGAGACCTTGGTCATCCCGGCGGTCAACCAGATCGAGCTGCACCCGCGCCTGCAGCAGCACGCGGCGCGCGAGTACCACGCCGAGCAGGGCGTCGCGACCGAGGGCTGGTCCCCACTGGGGCAGGGCAGGGGCCTTCTGGAGGTCCCGGCGATCGTCGCCATCGCACAGAAGCACAACCGCACGCCGGCCCAGGTCGTGCTGCGTTGGCACCTCCAGCTCGGGAACATCGTGATCCCGAAGTCGGTGACTCCGGCCAGGATCAGGGAGAACATCGAGGTCTTCGACTTCTCGCTGGACGTCGAGGACATGGGGGCGATCAGTGCGCTGAACGAGGACCGGCGTCTCGGCCCGGACCCGGCGACGTTCGACATGGGCTGACGGACGACATCCCGGCGACGCCCCGCGGACCGCTTGCCCGGCGGCTCCGAGGGGCGTCGCCGTGCGTTCCGGGGGCAGTCGCCGACCAGGACCGGCGAGCCTCGGGGCCGCACGCCTCAAGAGGCGTCGGGAGTCGCTCCACCCCACCGCGCACACGGGCGGCCCGTTTCCCGTCGGCTCTCAACTGACCGTATCTGTGGCCTCGTTGGGGCTTGACGCGGCCATGCCGACGGGTCCACCTTGTACGGCACCCGGTAAGGAAACTTTCCTAACAGAAGGATCCCCCACAGTGCGCACTCGAACACTGACCCTCGCCGCGGCCTCAGGCGCCGCGCTCCTCGCCACCGCCGTGCTCCCCACCAGCGCCTCCGGAGCGGCCGCTCCCAAGTCCGCTCAGGAGGGCACGGTCGGCGCCGCGGACCTGCTCGCGAAGGTGACGTCCTGTTCGCAGATATCGAACGGCAAGTACAAGACCGACGACGAGACCTCGGCCACCGTCCCCGTGTGCGGCAAGAACGGCGCAGTGTTCTGGAAGGCCGACATGGACATCGACTGCGACGGCCAGGTCACCGGCAAGTGCAACGGCGACACCGACCCCTGGTTCCAGGACGACACCGCCTTCCACCAGTCCGACGGCAAGCCCCTGCGCGCCGACTCCCTCCCGTACGTCGTCGTGCCGAGCGCGAGCAGCATCTGGAAGTACTCCAGCTCCGGCATCAAGGGCGGCGGCGTGGTCGCCGTCATCTACAACAACAAGGTCGAGTACGCCGTCGTCGGCGACACCGGCCCCACGAAGATCATCGGCGAGGCCTCGTACGCCACGGCCAACGCGCTCGGCATCGACCCCGACCCGGAGACCGGCGGCGCCGACTCCGGCGTGACGTACATCCTCTTCAAGAACTCGCAGGTGTCGCCGATCGAGAGTCACAGCGCTGCGGTGTCACTCGGCCAGTCGCTGGCCAAGCAGTTCATCCGGAACAACTGAACGGGCAGGGCCGACAAGCCCGGTACCGCGGGTACGCGCGGTACCGGGCGCCGGCACCCGTCAGCCGGGCGGCAGGGCTCAGGAGGCCCGGACGGCCGTGTACACCGTGTGCGCCTTCAGCACGAACACATCGCGCCTGCGGTGCACGCTCGCCTCGTCCTCCGGGTCGAGGAGCCGGTCGAGGGTGGCGCGGTCCTCGGCGTCGAGGCCGTCCGTGAGCGCATCCCTGAGCCGGGTCAGAGAGCCGGCCACATAAGCACGCGCCCGGTCCGTGACGGGTGCGGGAAGGTCCAGCAGGAAGCTGCGCGTGCCGGAGTGCTTCAGACCCGCGGCGGTCAGCAGAGCCGGCCAGTCCTCGGTCTCGGTCACGGCACCGGGCAGCGATTCCCGCATCCGTGCGAACCACTCCGTCTCCACGGCGTCGATCCGTGCCTGCAGACCGGGACGGCCGATACCGATGTCCCGGGGCAGGAACCGCGCGGGCAGTCCGCCCTCCAGCAGGGCCAGAGTGCCGCCGGGGGCCAGCCGCTCGGCGAACGCGGCCAGGGCGGCCCGCTGGTCACCGAGGTGGTGCAGGCTGTTGCTCGCCCACAGCAGATCGGCGGGGTAGTCCAAGTGACCCAGTGCGTCGGGGAGTTCGCCCGCGACGGTGGCGAAGCGATCGGCGAGGCCCAGGCGTGCGGCCCGGGCGCGCGCCCGCTCGAGGAGGGGCTCGGAGCCGTCCACCGCGACGACCCGCGCGCCCGGGAACGCCTCGGCGAACAGGCAGGAGACGACACCGGGTCCACTGCCCGTGTCGACGACCAGGCCGGGCGCGCTCACCTCCTCGGCCAGCCAGGCCATGACCCGCTCGTACAGGGGAGTGAACAGCTCTGCCTGTGCCTCGAGCAGGGGAGCCATGACGGCCCAGTCGATATCGGTGTGGTCGTCGTGGTGGTGCGCCATGGTGGTGAGCCTCTCGTCCGGAGGACCCCAGCCTGCGCCGACGCACCGGTGCATGGCCACTTCTGTTGCAGGAACGGCAAACGCGTACGCGGAAACGGCACGGCGTCCTCTGCCGCACGCCGCACCCGCAAAGAGAGCGCGTCCGGAAAACGGGATGCGTCCGTCCTCGGCCGTCTCCCACCATGGCCCCATGGCGGAAGAGTTGGTGGAGCGGTTTCTCGAGGACGGGTTCGTGAAGGTCGAGGGCGCCTTTCCGCCGCGGGTCGCCGAGGGCTGCGCGAGGCTGCTGTGGCAGGAGACCGGGTACGACCCGGACGACCCCCGGACCTGGAAGGACCCGGTGCACTGGGTGGGCGGAATGGCACAGGGCCCGTTCGCCGCCGCGCACAACTCCCCCGCTCTGCACGAGGCCTTCGACATGCTGGTCGGTGAGCGCCGCTGGGAGCCCCGCTACTCGCTCGGCAGCTTCCCGCTGCGGTTTCCGCACGCGGAGGAGCCGGACGACGCGGGCTGGCACATCGAGGGGAGCTATCTGCCCGACGGGGCCACCCTGTGGCACACGAACCTGTGGTCGAAGGGCCGCGCGCTGCTCATGCTCTTCCTGTTCACGGAGGTCACCGAGGGCGACGCGCCGACCCGCATCTGGGTCGGCTCGCATCTCGACGTGCCCCCAGTCCTCGAGCCGTACGGCGAAGGGGGCGCCTCGTTCCTGGAACTCGGCCCGAAGGTCGACGCTGCCTCCGCGCACCGCCCGCTCGCCCACGCCACCGGCCGCCCGGGCGACGTCTACCTCTGCCACCCCTTCCTCGTCCACGCCGCCCAGCCCCACCACGGCACACGCCCCCGCTTCATGGCCCAGCCGCCGCTGTACCCGGCGGTGCCGTACGAGTTGGAACGGGCGGACGGGAACCACTCCCCCGTGGAGTGCGCGATCCGCCGGGGCCTGGCCCGCGAGGGCTGACGCGGCGCGTCGCCCCCGACCACGGGAGGGTCCCTGGGGCTGCGGACCGCCCTCGTGGCGATCGCCTCGCCCCCACCGGTGCAGTAGAGGCGCGTGACCGACCACCCGTTTGACGCCATCACCCCCGACGCCATGACCGCCGCCCCCGGCGCCATCCGTCCCCCGTGGCAGGCGGTCATCAGATGTCGGGCTTCCCCGTGGAACCCACCGGGTTGTGCGTGGCCGACCGCGCCGGCGACTGCCGGGCACGGCTCGCTCGCCGCCATCGCCGCACGTCCGGTCGTCATGGCAGTCCGTGGTCAGCGCCCGAGAAGCGATAGAAAAGGTATATGCGTGAAATTTCGGGTCAGGACGGTCCTGGGACGGCTGGTACGTCCCGGTCCGACGGGCCCGGTCTGCCTCAGCGTCCGAGGGCGCGTTGGCCACGTCGCCTGGTGCGGCGGCTGAGCGTGCGCAGCCTCGCCGGCCAGGTCTTCCTCCTGCAGCTGGCGGTCGTGGTGCTCCTCGTCGTCGCCGCCCTGGCGGCTGTCGTGGTACAGGCCCGACGCGACATCATGGGCGAGGCCGAGCGCCGGACGCTCGCGACGGCCGAGACGTTCGCCCACTCGCCGGGGATCGCGGCGGCCCTGAAGAGCCCCGACCCCACCGCACACCTGCAGCCGTACGCCGAGGCCACCAGGAAGACCGCGGGCGTGGACGCCGTCATCGTCTACGGGCTGGACGGCGTCACCCTCACCCACAGCGATCCGAGCCAGATCGGCAAGCATGTCATCGGCCCCTACGCGCCGGCCGCGATGGGCAAGGCGTTCACCAGGACCTTCCAAGGCTCCCTGGGGCTTTCCGTGGTCTCGGCGGCGCCCGTCCAGGCTCCGGACGGCTCGGTGATCGCCGTTGTCGCCGTCCCCGTCACGGTCGACAAGGTGCGGGACCGGATGGACCGCCAGCTGCCGGTCCTCTTCGGCGGTGCCGCCGGGGCCATGGTCATCGCCGCGGCGGGGGCGGGACTCGTGAGCCGCCGGCTGCGACGGGTAACCCATGGCCTCGGCCCGGCCGAGATGACCCGGATGTACGAGCACCATGACGCGGTCCTGCACGCCGTACGGGAGGGGGTGCTGATCCTCGGCGGCGACGGCCGGCTGCTGCTGGCCAACGACGAGGCACGGCGTCTGCTGGACCTTCCCGTCGACGCGGAAGGGCGCCTCGTGAACGATCTGGGTCTGGAGGGGGATCTCGCCGAGTTGCTGGCCTCCGAGCGGCCGGCCACCGACGAGGTGTACCTGGCGGGCGACCGGCTGCTGGCCGTCAACAAACGGCCCACCGCGCCGCGCGGACCGCTCGGCAACGTGGTGACGTTGCGGGACACCACCGAGCTGCGGGCCCTCTACGGCAGGGCCGAAGGAGCGCGGGAACGGCTGCGACTGCTCTACGACGCAGGGGCGCGGATCGGCACCACACTCGATGTGCGACGCACCGCCGAGGAACTCGCGAAGGTGGCCGCGCCCCGGTTCGCCGACGGCGTCACCATCGAGCTTCTGGATTCCGTACTGCACGGTGAGGAGTCCCCCGAGGTGAGCACGGAACTGCGCCGTGTCGCGGTCGCGGGCCTGGACGAGGACCAGCTCCTTCACCCCGTCGGCGCGCTGATCCGGTTCCCCGGCAGCCATCCCGTCGCGGCCGCCATGACCGAGAACCGGACGATCCTGGTCCGCGACCTGGGCACATGCGAAGGGTGGCGGGCCGAGGACCCCGAACGCGCCCGCCACATCCTCGGCAGCGGCCTGCGCTCCCTGCTCGTGGTCCCGCTGCGGGCCCGCGGGGCGGTGCTCGGAACCGCGGACTTCTGGCGGTCGCACAGCTCCCCGCGGTTCGAGGACGACGACGTGAGCTTCGCCGAGGAACTCGCCGTCCGGGCCGCGGTGTCCATCGACAACGCCCGCCGCTACACGCGGGAACACACCATGGCCGTCACCCTCCAGCACAGCCTGCTGCCACGCGGACTGCCGGAGCAGTCCGCACTCGAGGTGGCCTACCGCTATCTGCCGGCCGGGGGCCGCGGAGCGGGAGGGGCCGGGGTCGGCGGGGACTGGTTCGACGTGATTCCGCTGTCCGGCACCCGGGTCGCGCTGGTCGTCGGCGACGTCGTCGGGCACGGACTGCACGCCGCGGCGACCATGGGCCGGCTGCGCACCGCCGTGCACAACTTCTCCGGCCTCGACATGCCTCCGGAGGAACTGATGAGCCGGCTGGACGAGCTGGTGGCCCAGCTCGACGCACAGGAGGGCGACGCACAGGGCATGACCGGCGCGACCTGCCAGTACGCGGTCTACGACCCCACCTCCGGGAACCTGGCCATCGCCACCGCGGGCCACCCCGGACCGGCGGTGGTCCATCCCGACGGAAGCGTCGAATTCCCCCGGGTACCCGTCTCCACACCCCTGGGTCTTGGCCTCGGTCTGCCCTTCGAGAGCACCGAGCTGAGCGTGCCCGAACGCTCCCGGCTGGTGCTCTACACCGATGGACTGATCGAGGGCCACGACCATGACCCGGACGCCGGTCTGAGGGCCCTGCGCCGTGCTCTCACCGGCCCCGATCGCACCCCGGAGGCCACGTGTGCGGCGGTGATGGAGGCCGTGCTGCCCACTCAGCCCAGGGACGACATCGCGCTGCTGGTGGCCCGCACCCGCCGGCTGGACCCCTCCCGGATCGCCGACTGGCGGGTGCCGCGTGACCCGGCCGCAGTGGCCACCGTGCGCAACGACTGCGTCCGCCGGCTCACGGAGTGGGGCCTCGAGCACATGGCGTTCACCGCCGAACTCGTCCTCAGCGAGCTGATCACCAACGCGGTCCGCTACGGCAGCGAGCCCATCGGGGTCCGGCTGATCCGCGACCGCGCCCTGATCTTCGAGGTCTCCGACGGCAGCAGCACCTCTCCCAGGCTGCGCCGGGCGGCCGTCACCGACGAGGGCGGTCGGGGACTCTTCCTCGTCGCGCAGCTGACCGAACGATGGGGCACCCGCTACACGCCCACCGGAAAGGTCATCTGGGCCGAACAGCCCCTGCTGGACGGCGCCACGCCGGAGGCGGAGGAACTCGGCGACATCCTGCTCTCCCAATGGGACGACACGGCACTGTGAAAGCGCATTCCGAAAGGCCCGCGCGGCCGCACGGCACCACGCACGGGCACCACCGCCCGCGGCGCCCGCAGGCCTCCCATCCCGTGTCGGAGGCGCGGAGGACGCCGATGACAGGTTTCTTCGCCGGGGACCCGCCGTCGGGACGACCGGGTACACCGGCTCCCAAGACCGCCTCCCACGAGGCCGGGAGACATCGCCAAGGGCCCTTGGCACCGGGACCGCGAGAGGGTGCCGGGCGCCCGCCGGACCGAGCACGCGCGGGCTCAGGCCTGCGGACTCCACGACCGCCGCGCGGCGGCAACGGCGGCTGCGCGTCGGGCGGCACCGGCCGGTCACTCCGGCGGACCGGGCACTCCCCGCGACGACCGGACGTGTCAGCGCTTCCCGCCTGGGACCCCTTGGAGCCGTCGTGACCGCACTCCGTGCCCGGGCAGCGGGCGCGATCGGCTGCCTCGCCGTGGTGACACAGGGCCTGACCGCCTGCGGGAGTCCTCCGCCCACCGGGCCGCAGAAGCCGTCGGTAGCGACATCCGCCGCCGAGGTCGGCGGCATGAACGCGCTGATCGCCGCCGCCCGGCGGGAGGGCGCGCTCCGGGCGATGGCCCTGCCGCGTGACTGGGCCAACTACGGCGCCCTCATCGACGACTTCGAGAAGAAGTACGGGATCGAGGTGACGGTGGACTCCCCCGACGCCCACAGCGAGGAGGAGGTCGACGCCCTGGAGAAGGGAGGCGGCCGGGCGACGACTCCCGACGTGATCGACCTGGGCGACACGTTCGCGCGCATGGCCGAGGTGAAGCACCTGCTCGCGCCGTACAAGGTCGCCGTGTACGACTCGATCCCCGACTACCAGAAGTCCCCGCACGGCCACTGGTACAACAACTACGGGGGCTACGTCTCCATCGGCTGCGACGCCAACCGGGTCAAGCCCTGTCCGGAGACCTTCGCGGATCTGCTGAAGCCCGGCTACAAGGGCAAAATCGCGCTCGAGGGCTCTCCCACCGAGGCGAACTCCGCCTTCTCGAGCGTCTATGCGGCCGCGCTGGCCAACGGCGGCTCGTTCGACGACATCCAGCCCGGTCTCGACTTCTTCGCCGAACTCAGCAGGCGCGGCAACTTCGACCCCGTCGAGTCCACCTCCTCGGCGGTCGCGAACGGCCGGACACCCGTCAGCATCAACTGGGACTTCCTCAACCTCGGCTACGCCGATCGACTGCGCGGCAAGGGCATGGACTGGCATGTGTCGATCCCTTTCGACGGCAGCTTCGCCCAGTACTACGCGCAGGCCATCAACAAGCACGCCCGGCATCCGGCGGCTGCCCGCCTGTGGGAGGAGTACCTGTTCAGCGTGCGGGGCCAGAACCTCCGGCTCTACGGCTATGCCCGCCCGGTGCTCATGGACGTCATGAAGAAGGACGGCACCCTCGACAAGGCCGGCGCCGCCCGGCTGCCGACGGTCGAGGGGACGCCTCAGTTCCCGACGGACGATCAACTGGCGAAGGCGCAGGATACGGTCGACCGGGGCTGGGCGAAGGCGGTCTCGCGCTGAGGAGCGGTCCGCGAAGTTCGGGAGACCGGCCGAGACTGGGGCCCAACGTCCCTCGCTCCTGGGGTTGTTGGCTGCCACAGGCGCTCGAGGTGAACGTCGGGGGCCGTCCGGCGACCGGATCTGGATCGCGGCGTTCCGCCCGCCCGTGCGAGGCCCTTCAGAGCTTGCGGTACGCCTTTAGGGTGAACACCGGGTCGGGGCGCGGACGGTCCTGGTCCGGCAGTGCCGCAAGGCGCTCGGCGATCCGATCGCCGAGCGGATCCCTGGGCGCGAGCGTCGTGAACCAGCCGCGCCGCAGGTCCTCGGCCGTGGCTCGGGGGCTGCGACCCTGGCCGACGCCGGGGAAACGGGCCCGCCCGGCCGGTACCAGCCCGTATGCGGCGGCGTGCGCCGCGACCGCCTCAGCGTCATCGCGGGCCGGGCGGCGCGGACGTGGCGCGAGAACGGCGTCGATGTCGCTGCCCACGTCATGGGCGGCGGCCTTGTCGACGGTGGTGACGTACACGCCGCCGCGCCGCAGCACCCGGGCGACTTCCGCGCAGACGGCCCGGACGTCCTCGGGATCCTCGATCAGGTGCAGCAGCCAGACACTCGTGACCACGTCGAACGTCCCGTCGCGGAACGGGAGCCGGCGGCTGTCGGCGAGGACGACGGCGCCTGGCAGCCGGGCGGCGGCCCGGAGCGCCATCCCGTGCGCCAGGTCCACGCCCGTCACCCGCAGCCCGGGGCGCCCGGCCGCCAGTCGCCTGGTCACGATCCCGGTGCCGCAGGCCACGTCAAGCAGCCGGCCCCCGCCGTCGGGTATCAGTCCGAGCAGTGCGTCGGCGGCCGCCGCGGCCCGGGGCTCGCCGCCCCGTGTGGCGTCGTACTCCGCGGCCTCCCGCTCGTAGTCGAGCATGGGTGCCATCCGTTCACTGCGCCCTGTGACCGGGCGCCAGTTCCTCGATGCGGCGGGCCAGTTCGAAGTCGAGCTCGGTGACCGCGCCGCCGGCGCTGTGCGTGTTCACCGTGACGAAGACGGTGTTGTAGCCGAGGGTGAGGTCGGAGTGGTGGTCGAGCTCCTCCTGCACCTGGGCGATGTGCACGACCATCGCGGTCGCCGCGAAGTGCGAGCCGAGCCGGTACGAGCGGGCGATCCGGTCGCCGTCCAGGGACCAGCCGGGCAACTCCGCAAGCCGGTCCTCGATCTCCTTGTGCGACAGCGGTTCGACGGGCATGACCTGGCTCCTTCCATACCGGGCGGGGTGGGCCCCACCCTGTCACATCCCCTCCGTGCGGCACCGTACGCACGCCCGTGCCCTCGGTCCCGTACGGTCCGGACCCTCAGCGTCGTACGCACTCCGCGGCGAAGTCGTCCGCCACCACGGTGATCTCGGCTCGCCCCTCGACGCGCTCCAGCCACTCGTGCGGCAGGAGGTGGTCGCCGTGGTGGGCGCCGAGGAGGTTGCCGCAGATGGCGCCCGTGGAGTCGCTGTCGCCGGAGTGGTTGACGGACAGCAGCAGCGCGTGCCGGATCTCCGGCTCGACGAGCGCGCAGTACACGGCGATGGCGAGCGCCTCCTCGGCGATCCAGCCCGCGCCGAGCGTCTCGACCTTCTCCGCGGTCGGTGACCCTTCGGCGGCCAGGTCGAGGGCGCCGCGCAGGGCGGCCGTCGTCTCCTCGTGCCCGGGGTACCGGGCGAGTAGGCGCAGGGCGCGCAGCACGGCGCCCTCCAGGGAGTCGCCCTCGACGAGGTGGGCGACGATCGCGGCGAAGGCGCCCGAGGAGTAGTAGCCGGTGGGATGGCCGTGGGTGGTCTGGGCGGATCGGGCGGCCATGCCGAACGCGGTCTCGGCGGGCACCCGGCTCAGTCCGAAGGGCGCCGAGCGCATGACGGCGCCGCAGCCCTTGGAGTCGGAGTTGACCGGGCCGGGGCGGCCCAGCTCGGCCGTGGGTTCGGGGACGAAGTCCTGGGCCAGGCCGGAGAGGCAGGCGTTGCCGGGGGCGCGGCGCGCGTACAGCCAGGGCTGCGCGGCGAGCCCGGTCGCGCCCTCGGGTGGGCTGGGCAGGCGCTGGGTGTCGAACCAGCGGCCGTACGCCTCGCGCACCAGCTGGGACCAGCCGCCGCCGATGCCCTTGTGCCGCTCGCGGTCGTGTGCCTGCCGGAGCCCCTCCACCGTGAACAGGGTCATCTGGGTGTCGTCGGTGACACGGCCCACCACGCTCTCGCCGCCGGGGACGAGACCGGTGACGCCCCGCGCGCCGTGCATCGCGCGGATGCGGTCCAGGGAGGCGAACTCGATCGGGTACCCGAGGGCGTCGCCTATCGCGCCCCCGAGGAGACAGCCGCGCACCCTGGCCCGGTAGACGGCGGTGGCCTCCCAGGACGGGTTGAGCCGGTCGTACATGCACCACTCCTCGACTACGGTCCTCTTATGACCATTGTCGCGTCCGCCTTCGCCGTCTCCTCACCGGCCCCTGTGGAGCAGGGCGTCGGCCCACTGCTGCGCGGCTGGCGGGAGCAACGCCGCGTCACTCAACTGGAGTTGGCGCTGCGGGCCGAGTCCTCGGCGCGGCACATCAGCTTCATCGAGACGGGCCGGTCGCGGCCCAGCGAGGAGATGGTCCTGCGGCTCGCCGAGCATCTGGACGTCCCGGTACGCGACCGCAACGCCCTGCTGCTGGCCGCCGGATACGCCCCGCACTACCCCCGGACCCCGCTGGACGACCCGTCGATGGACGCGCTGCGCGCGGGGGTGGAGCAGCTGATCCAGGGGTATGAGCCCTACCCCGCGCTGGTGGTGGACGCGCACTACGAGGTGGTGGCGGCGAACCGGGGCATCGCGATGCTCCTGGAGGGCGTCCCGGAGCGGCTGCTCACCCCGTCGCCGAACGCGATGCGTCTCACCCTGCATCCCGAGGGCCTGGCACCGCGCATCCGGAACCTGCGCGAATGGCGAGGTCATCTGCTGGCCCAGATGGGCCGTCAGATCGCCTTGCAGCGCTCGACGTCACTGCGGGCCCTGTACGAGGAGGTGGCGGCGTATCCGGTCCCGGAGCAGGCCGGATACGAGCCGGAGGAGTCCGTTCCCCGTTTCGCGCTCCCGTTGCGGATCGAGCACGACGGGCGGGTGCTGTCCTTCGTCTCGTCCATCTCCACCTTCAACACCCCGATGGACATCACGGTCGCGGAACTGGCCATCGAGACGTTTCTGCCTGCGGATCCGGCGACGGTGAAGTACCTTCATTCAGAAAGGATTTGACTTCTCATCAAGCCGGTTCGCCGGTACCCATGAGACTTTCACTCGAACGTGACACACTGCTCGCATCCTTCGTCAGGCAGGGGAGGCGTGGCGTGAGTGAACGGCGGGCTGCGCCCACCGTGGGGCAGGTGGTGCTCGGGCGGCGGCTGCAGGAGCTGCGGGAGGCCTCCGGGCTGAAGCGGGAGGAGGCGGCGCGGGTCCTGCGCGTCACGGCCGCCACCGTGCGGCGCATGGAGACCGCCGACGTCGCGCTGAAGATCCCGTATCTGCAGGTGCTTTTGGCTACGTACGGTGTGCCCGACGAGGAGGTCACCGCCTTCGTCCGGCTCGCCGAGGAGGCCAACCAGCCCGGCTGGTGGCAGCGTTACCACGACGTGCTGCCCGAGTGGTTCAGTATGCACGTCAGCCTGGAGGGCGCCGCTCGCATCATCCGCTCCTACGAGCCGCACTTCGTGCCCGGACTGCTGCAGACCGAGGACTACGCGCGTGCCGTGCTGGAGGCCGGGACCGTGGGGCAGGTCAGCCCTCAGGACATCGAGCGGCATGTGGCGCTGCGTCTGGCCCGGCAGAAGCTGCTCACCTCCCAGGACCCGCCGCACTTCTGGGTGATCATGGACGAGACGGTGCTCCGGCGCCCCGTCAGCATCCATTCCCGGGTGATGCGCGAGCAGTTCGACCGGCTCATCGACGTCACCGAGAACCCTAGGATCACGCTGCAGATCGCCGAGTACGCCTCCGGACCGCACCCGGGGACGTACACCCCGTTCGTGCTGTTCCGGTTCGCCGAGCCGGAGTTGCCCGACATGGTCTACAGCGAGTACCTGACCGGCGCCCTGTATCTCGACTCGCGCCCCGAGGTGGCCATGCACCTGGAGGTCCTGGACCACATGTCCGCGAAGGCGGCCTCGGTGCAGCGCACGCGGAAGATCCTCCAGGAGTACCGGGACACCTTCTGACCGATGCCGGCCCGTTCCTCACCCCCCAGGAGCATCCGCATGACGACCGGACGCGACACAGCGACCGCCCACCTCGACACGAGCCGGCCGCACCCCGCGCGGGTGTACGACTGGTGGCTGGGCGGCAAGGACAACTACCCGGTGGACGAGGAACTGGGCCGGAAGATCCTCGCCGCGGACCCGACCGTGCGGCGCGGGGCGCGCGCCAACCGCCGGTTCATGCATCGGGCGACGCGGACGCTGGCGCAGGCGGGTGTGCGCCAGTTCCTCGACATCGGCACCGGCATCCCCACCGAGCCCAACCTCCACCAGGTCGCGCAGCAGGTCGTCGCCGAATCCCGGGTGGTGTACGCCGACAACGACCCGATCGTGCTGCGGCACGCGCAGGCGCTGCTGCACGGCACCCAGGAAGGCAGCACGGACTACGTCCACGCGGACGTGCGCGACCCGGACGCCATCCTCGCCCGCGCCGCCGAGTCCCTGGACTTCGGCAAGCCGGTCGCCCTGTCGCTGGTCGCTCTCACCCACTATCTCGACGACGAGGTCCACGGGCTGCTGGCGCGGTACACCGAGGCGCTGGCCCCGGGCAGCCATCTGGTCCTGTCGCAGGTCACGTCCGACCTGAACCCCGAGTCCGTCGAGCGGGCCGCGGGCTTGTTCCAGCAGAGCGGCACGCCCTTCTTCCCGCGCCCGCTCGCCGAGTTCTCGCGCTTCTTCGACGGTCTGGAACTCCTCGGCCCCGGAGTGATCCCCGTCTCCGGCTGGCGGCCGGAGCCCGAGGACGTGGCGGCCCAGGCGGAGGGCATCGTGCCGGTGTACGCGGGGGTCGCGCGCAAGCCCTGACCCGGCTTCGGCGACCGCCGCGCGCGGCGCCGCACCCCGTCTCTGCCCGACCGCCCCGGGTCGCCGCCCGCCTGGGCTCCGCGGCTAGGCCGCCCCTCCCTTGGCGTCCTTGTCGTCCTCGACGATCTCCGCGTCCACCACCGACTCGTCGTCGGGAGCCCCGTGTTCGTCGCCGGGGGCGCCGTGTCCGTCGCCGGAAGCTCCGGAACCATCGGACGCGGACTGCTGGGACTGCGCGTACATGGCCTGACCCATCTTCTGGCTGACGGTGGCGAGCTTCTCGATGCCGGCCCGCAGCGCCGCCGTGTCGGCCCCGTCCTTCAGCAGGTCCTTCAGACCGGTGGTCGCGGCCGTCACCTCGTCCTTCGTACCGGCCGGGATGCGCTCCTCGTTCTCCCGGACGAACTTCTCGGTCTGGTAGACGAGTTGCTCGGCCTGGTTGCGGGTCTCCGCGGCCTCCCGGCGCCCCCGATCCTCCTCGGCGTACTGCTCCGCGTCCCGCATCATCCGGTTGATCTCGTCCTTGGCGAGCGCTGAGCCGCCGGTCACCGTCATCTTCTGTTCCTGGCCCGTCGCCAGGTCCTTCGCGGACACGTGCATGATCCCGTTGGCGTCGATGTCGAAGGCCACCTCGATCTGCGGCACCCCGCGCGGTGCGGGCGGCAGGCCGGTCAGGTCGAAGACGCCGAGCTTCTTGTTGTACGCGGCGATCTCGCGTTCACCCTGGTAGACCTGGATGCCGACGGACGGCTGGTTGTCCTCCGCGGTGGTGAAGATCTCCGAACGCCGGGTGGGAATGGTCGTGTTGCGTTCGATGAGCTTGGTCATGATGCCGCCCTTGGTCTCGATGCCGAGGGACAGCGGGGTGACGTCGAGCAGCAGGACGTCCTTGACGTCGCCGCGGATGACGCCGGCCTGGAGCGCGGCGCCGACGGCCACCACCTCGTCGGGGTTGACGCCCTTGTGCGGGTCCTTGCCGGTGAGCTCTCTGACCAGGTCGGTGACGGCCGGCATACGGGTGGAGCCGCCGACGAGGATGACATGGTCGATCGCGGACAGCTTCACACCCGCGTCCTTGACCGCCTGGTGGAAGGGGGTCCGGCAGCGGTCGAGCAGATCGGCGGTGAGCTCCTGGAACTGGGCGCGCGTCAGCTTCTCCTCGAGGTGCAGCGGCCCCTCCGCGGAGGCGGTGATGTAGGGCAGGTTGATGCTCGTCTCGGTGGAGCTGGACAGCTCGATCTTGGCCTTCTCGGCACCCTCGCGCAGCCGTTGCAGTGCCATCTTGTCGGCGCCGAGGTCGATGCCGTACTGCCCCTTGAAGCGTTTGACGAGGTGTTCGACGACCCGCTGGTCCCAGTCGTCGCCGCCGAGACGGGTGTCACCGTTGGTGGCCTTCACCTCGATCACGCCGTCCCCGATCTCCAGCAGGGAGACGTCGAAGGTGCCGCCGCCGAGGTCGAAGACGAGGACCGTCTGCTCCTCGCCGCGGTCGAGTCCGTAGGCGAGGGCCGCGGCCGTCGGCTCGTTGATGATCCGCAGGACCTTGAGGCCCGCGATCTCACCGGCCTCCTTGGTGGCCTGCCGCTGGGAGTCGTCGAAGTAGGCGGGCACGGTGATCACGGCGTCGGTGACGTCCTCGCCGAGATACGCCTCCGTGTCCCGCTTGAGCTTCTGCAGTACGCGGGCGGACAGTTCCTGCGCCCGGTAGCGGGTGTTGTCGACGGATCCCTTCTCCGGGAAGCGCCAGTTCGTGTCCCCCATGTGCCGTTTGACCGAGCGCGCGGTGCGCTCGACGTTCGTCACGGCCTGCCGCTTGGCGACCTCGCCGACGAGCACCTCGCCGTTCTTGGCGAAGGCCACGACGGACGGAGTGGTCCGCGCCCCCTCCGCGTTGGCGACGACCGTGGGCTCACCGCCCTCCAGGACGGCCACCACCGAGTTCGTCGTACCGAGGTCGATCCCCACCGCCCGTGCCATCGCCGTCCCCTTCCGCCAGGGCGCTTTTCGCACTCCATCACAAAACTTGAGTGGCTCCCTGTCAATCCTTGCCGGCCGGACAGACCGCCCCCCTTGCACCTACCCAGGAAACGGCGATGCCGCGCCCCCTCGTGGCGGGCGCGGCACTGCGGACGTCCGTGCGTCAGGCGAGCTTGGCGTCCAAGGTGATCGTCGTACCGGCGAGGGCCTGGCTGACGGGGCAGTTCTTCTTGGCGTCCTCGGCGGCCGCGACGAAGGCGTCGTTGTCCAACCCGGGGACCGTGCCCTCGACGGTGAGGTGGATGCCGGTGATGCCCTCACCCGGCTGGAAGGTGACGTCGGCCTTGGTCTCGAGCTTGGTGGGCGGGGTGCCGGCGCCGGCCAGGCCGTGCGACAGCGCCATGGAGAAGCAGCTGGAGTGGGCGGCGGCGATCAGCTCCTCGGGGCTGGTCTTCCCATTCGCGTCCTGGGCGCGCGAAGCCCACGTGACCGGCTGCTGAGCGATGCCGGAGGAGTCGAAGGTCACGACGCCGTTGCCCTCGAGCAGATTGCCATCCCAGACGGTGTGTGCGGTGCGCGTGGTTGCCACGGTTCTTCCTTTCACGTGTGAGCCCGTTGCCGGGTTCCGTAGGCACCATCCGATCACATCGGCACGCGGCGCACGCACGGGACATGGCGACGAACCGGTCCCTGGGCGCCGGGTTCAGCGCACCCGGAACACCGGCCCCTGGGGTGTGAACGGCAGCCGTGCGCCCTGGGGTATCAGATACGCGTGCTCCCGCCGTACCCGCAGCACGTCGCACCAGCCGTCCGTGATCACCAGGACCGGGGCACCGGGCGGGAAGTCCTGTGCCCGGTGCAGCAGATCGATCCCCGGCTGCAGGACCGTACCGCCGCGGCCGTGGACCCGTACCCGGCCCGCGATGTCGGTGACCGGCAGATAGCCGGCGTCGTGCGGCGCGGCGTCGCAGAAGACGACCCGGGCCGCGGCGACGTCGCGGGCCTCGGCGTACGAGGCGATCGCCCCGAGCGCCTTGCCGAGCAGAACGCGGTCCATGGAGCCCGAGGTGTCCAGGACGACGCCGAAGGTGCAGCGGGCCACCTCCTCGGGCGGGAAGTAGCGCCCCGCACGCGGGATGTCGGGCGTGGAGCTCTGCCGGCGCGAGGGGCGCGCATACGACCGTACGGGTTCCGGGCGCGGAACGAACTCGTCGAACCAGCGGGCGAGTCGGGCGTCCCACGGCAGTGGCGGATGGCTGAGCGCGCGGATCTCCTCGACCAGACCGCCGGGCAGGAAACCGCGCTCCTGCCGCTGGTGCAGGTCCAGGCCGTTCGCGAGGCCCCGGCGGTAGAACTCGTCGAGGTCGACGTAGTCGCCGGGCGGTCGCAGCGGCGCGCCCAGCACGTCGCCGACGCCCCTGCCGCGCAGCGTGGCCAGCCGCCGCATCCTGCGCAGATCGCCGGCGATGCGGTCGTAGACCTGCTCCGCGGACTGGCCCGCGAGGTCCGGGTCGTACAACAGCCCCTCGGGCATCGTGCCGACCTGCATCTCACGCAGCCAGCCGTTGATGACGTAGTCGCAGGCGATGTTGAACAGGTACGGGTCGCGGGTGCCGCAGCGGTCGCCGTGGCGCAGGGCGGCGTGCAGCATCTCGTGGGCCAGGATGAAGCGCCACTCCTCGTCCTCGAACTGCCGCAGCGGATTGATGTAGACCTCGCCCGCCTCGGCGTTCACCGCGGCCACGGAGATGCCGTGAGCGCGGGCGAGTTCGGCGTCGGCGACCAGCTTGATCCCGGCCGCCACGCCACCGAGCAGCGGGTAGGAGGAGATGAACCAGCTCAGCGCCTGCTCCCAAGGGCGCGGCCGGGTCGCCTCGCCGTCCAGGGACTCACGGCGGCCGCCCGCCATGTCCATCGCCGCGGACACGGTCCGGGTCAGGGCGGTGGCGAAGGCCAGCTGCCAGTCGGGGGCCGGCCCCCACCAGCCCTTCCCGTCCACGAGCAACTGGTCGGGCTCCCCACCCGCCGTCCCGCAGCGCTCGTACACGGCGGGGAGACCGTCCCGGCGCCAGCGCGCGGCGAGCTGCTCCTCGTCGCCGTCGGGGTAGGAGGCCGGCAGGTCCTCGGGGAACCTGCCGACGGGGAAGCCGAGCAGGAACCGGTTGACGACCACGCAGCGCGCGGCGATGTCGTGGCGGTCGGGCTGGATACGCGTGCCCTTGACCGCCGGGACGTGTCCGAAGCCGAGGTGCAGCACCGCGTGCGCCAGCGCCCAGGCCCAGTCGGCGGGGTCGGCGAGTCGGTCCGGGTGGGCGTGCAGCACGCCGTCGGAGTCGACGCGGACCAGCCCGTCCCGGGGCGCGGCGGTGCATTCCTCCGCGCGGCAGACGCTGAACTCGACGGCAGCCAGCGCCGGGTTGGCCCGCATCAGCCGCATGCCTTCGGCGAAGGCCTCCGCCGCGAAGTCCCGTTTCTTCCTGGGGCGGGTGCGGCTCATCGCCGTGCCTCCACCAGCCGCGGCATGTCCCGGGCGGCCTCCACCAGGAACCAGGCCGGCAGGACGGGGTTGCCGTCCGCGTCGGAGGCGATGACGCTCTGGGCTATCTCGACGGAGATCTCGGCGAGCTGCACGAGCAGCGACTTGGCGCGGTACGCGGTCTGGCGTCCATTCGCCGACATGTGCTCCTTGCTCGCGGGCAGCTCCTTGACGAGCCGGCCCCGGAAGGACTCGGCGAGGTAGTACAGCAGGTCGCGGTCCTGCATGCGGTGCGGCCAGTGGGCGTCGCCCTTGATGATGGCCTCGATGCCGTACTGGCTGCGCACGATCTTGACGTACCCGCAGAAGGCGGTGGCGTGTGCCGGGGTCAGGGTGCCGTGGGCGAGCACCTTCAGCGTCTCCTCGTCGAGGTCGCGGCCGAAGGAGTGTAGCGCGTCGGAGAGCATGTGCCAGGAGCGGGGCGTGGAGAACGGCTCCTCGGTCTTGGGCGGCTTGGACCACAGGTGGTCGGGCCGGTCGGTGAGGTGGTCGAGGATCCACGGGTGGATGGCGTTCGTCGCCGCCCAGACGAGCCAGTCCTTCGCGGAGGCCTCCAGGTGGACGTGGGCGAGACGGTTGACCAGCGCCGAGGCGATCGGGCGGGCGAGGGCGTTGTCGGTGGAGCGATTGCCCGCGCCGATGACGATGGAGCCCTTCGGCAGCTCGTAGCTGCCGATGCGGCGGTCGAGGATCAGCGAGTAGAACGCCTTCTGCACATCCGGGGTCGCCGCGTTCAGCTCGTCCAGGAACAGGCAGTACGGCTCGTCGCGGGCGATCGCCTCGGGCGGGCAGAACACCGAGCGTCCGTCCCGGATCTGCGGGACGCCGATCAGGTCTTCGGGGGCGAGCTGGGTGCCCAGCAGACTCACGCACTCCAGCCCCAGCGACTCGGCGAACGCGCGCACCAGGGACGACTTTCCGATGCCGGGGGCGCCCCAGATGAACACCGGCCGCACGGTCGCGAGACCGAGCAGCAGTTCCGGGATGCGGGCGGGGGTGACAGTGACGGCTGCCTGCACGCAGCGGCTCTCCTCTTCGGGTCCGAACCGGCGCCGCCCTCGCGGACGCGGTTGCTCTCCGTCGAGGTTCTCAATGACCGGACGCGGCCGTCATGTCATTTTCGTGCGGGTGCCGGCACCGGATTCCTCCCGGCTCAGGCGACGCGTTCGTCCTCGGTCGCGGACAGCGGCACCTGAGGGCCGTCGCACTCGCGCAGCCAGCGGCGGAAGAGCCGGTGGACCTGCTCGGCTCCGACGAGCTCGGCCCCCTCTTCTTCGGGGGCGGACAGCGTCACCGGCGACAGCAGGAACGGCCGCGCCTGGGCACCGCCGAGTCCGCCGTGCGAGCCGATCTGCTCCTCGAACGCGAGGACTTCGCCCTCGACGGGGTCGTACCAGGAGTTGACCATGATGTCGGCGGTGTGCGGGAAGGAGTGGGTGCGGCGCACGGCGTCGGCGGCGCCCGGGCCGAATCCGGCGAGCGGGCCGCTCCCGTCGGCGAGCCGGCCGACCGGGACCTCGGCGTCGAACGCCCCCAGCACCACCCCGTCGTGCTCCTCACTGCGCACGAGGACGAAGCCGACACCGGGGTGGTTGGCGAGCGTCGACAGCAGCGCGGGGTGCCGGCGGTCTATCTCCTCCTTGGTCATCCGGTACGGCACATCGGGGAACGACACCAGTCCGAGGTTGCCGGAGGCGAGCACGACCGGCTCATCGTGGCGCCGGGCGGGCCGGCGCTCCTCGCCGCCCGCCTCGACCGGACGGCGCAGCGCGGCCCGCACCGCCGCGCGTGCCTCGGTCCCGCTGTGGGTGCGCTCGACCCTGCGCGGGACGGGCAGTCCGCAGCCCGCCCGCACCAGATTGGCGAGGCTGAGCCCGTAGCGGGTGCGGAAGGTCTCGCCGGGGCTCTGGCCGTGATCGGACAGCACGACGATCCGGTAGGGGCGCGGCGTGTGCTCGGCGACCTGTGCCAGCAGCGCGAGGCAGCGGTCCAGCCGGCGCAGGACCTTCTCGGCGTCGCGGCTGTGCGGGCCCGAGTGGTGGGCCACCTCGTCGTAGGCCACCAGGTCCGCGTAGACCGCGTTGCGTCCCGCGAGCATGTCGCCGATCACCGCGGCGACGACGACGTCGCGTTCGACGACGGTGGCGAAGGCGCGGACCAAGGGGTAGAGGCCGCCGCGCTTGACCCGGGGCCGCTGCCGGGTGAGGCGGGCCCGGGTGGACTCGGCGATCTCGCGGCCGACCTCGGCGAGGAACGACAGGGCGGTGCGGACGGCGTTCGCCGGATCGCTGAAGTAGGCGAAGTAGCCCGCCCGGGAGCGGTTCTCCCGTCCCCTTCTGACGACGACGGAGAGCACGAGGGCGACCTCGTCGGCGCCGCCGCTGAACAGGTTGCCGCGGCTGGCCCCGTCGCCGGCGAGCAGTCCGCCGTCACCGGCGCGTTCGATGGCCCGGCGCTGGAGTTCGGCGGCGCTGGCGGGCCGGTTGCAGACCATGACCTCCCGGTGCTCCTTCTCGTACCACCGGAACGCCGGAACGTCGTGGTTGGAGCCGTGCAGGATACCGAGCTGGCTAGCGCCGGTCTGGCTGGACCAGTCGGTGCGCCAGCAGGTGAGCCGGTGGCTGGGCCCTTGGCCGTCGCGGGGTCCGAGCCAGGAGGCCACGGTCGGCATGAGCCCCTTGTCGACGGCCTCCCGCAGCACGTCGTGCCCGACACCGTCGAGCTGGATGAACAGGACGGCCGGGGTGCGGCGTCCGGCCCGGTCGTCGCCGCGTCTGCGCCGGCGGGCGGCGAGCCGGTACAGCCGCCTGCCGTAGGCGGCGTCGTCCCGCACCGCGAGGGCGCCCCCGGTCGCCGAGGCGACGGCCGACATCACCGCCGCGACCACGACGGCGGTCTCGGGGGCGGCCTCGCCCTGGCCCGAGGGGGTGAGCCGCAGCGCGAGCAGTAGCAGCGATCCGTTGAGGAAGAAGACCAGCAGCCCGAGGACGAGGGCGGGTACGAGCAGCAGCAGGCGGACGAGCAGCGGCCACACGAGAGAGGACAGCAGACCGAAGACGCCGGCGCCGGCCGCGGCGGTGAGGGCGATGCGGGTGACGCTGTCACCGGCGGCGGACTGGAGCCGGAAGTCGGGCAGCAGTCCGGCGAGGACGAGCATCGTGGCGGTGGACACGGCCCATACGGTGGTGCTCCGCCCCACTCCGCTGATCAGTCTCCGCCAGCGCTCCTGACCCACGCCCCGCTCACCTCACGTCCCGGCCGATGCGATCCCAGGGGATCCGCCCCACTTTGTCACAACGGCCGCAGGCCGCCGAAACGGGCCTGGAGCACAGAGCGGGCGGCGGCTGGTCAGCGGCCGTCGTAGCCCGCCGTCGGCATGGACAGACGGCGGTGGACACAGGCCTTCATCTGCGCGTCGTACGACGGTTCCGCGCGGCCGACGGTCTCGACCCGGACGCCGCGGCGGGCGCACTCCGCGGTGAAGTCGTCCACGGACGACAGGGCCCGCTCCAGCACCCGGCGGCTCGGGGCGACGAACAGGTCGACGAGGCCCGCCTCCACGTCGGCCCACAGGGCGCTGTGGTCGTGGCGCAGGCCCCGGACGAGCAGTTCGCGCGTGACCACGTACCCCCGCTCCGCCGCCCAGCGCGCGCACATGGCGTGCTGGCTGCGGGAGTCGACGAGGAAGGGGTCCGCGTCCAGTTCCTCCAGCGGCGTCAGGCTGGCGATCGCCGTCACCCGGATCGGCGCGCCCCCACCCAAGGCGCCACGCGTGCCGGAGGCTTCGTGCGCATCTGCCATGGTGTCCCCCTCACCTCAGGGTTTCGCCGCCGACCCTACTCCTGCCCGTAGGCTCGAGGGGAGTCGCACGAAGGAGGCAATGAAGTGCCGGTGGAGATCACGTGGTGGGGTCACGCCACCTGCACGGTCGAGGACTCCGGAACACGTGTGCTGACCGATCCCCTGTTCGCACGCCGTTTCGCGCATCTGCGGCGGCGGCGCAGCGCTGTGCCGCCGGCCGAGGCCGCCGTCGCGGACGTGGTGCTGGTCTCCCATCTGCACGCCGATCATTTGCATGTGCCGTCGCTGGCCCGCCTCGCCCCGGGCACCCGCCTGCTCCTGCCGCGCGGTGCCCTGGCCCAGGTGCCGGGTCTGCGCAGGCTCGGTCGTCTGCGGCTCACCGAGGTCGTGCCCGGCGACCGGGTGCCGGTCGGTGACCTGGTCGTACGGGTGGTGCCTGCGCGACACGACGGGCGCCGGCTGCCGGTCGGGCCGCATCGCTCCCCCGCCCTCGGGTTCGTCATCGAGGGCACCGCACGGACGTACTTCGCCGGGGACACCGCTCTGTTCGACACGATGGCCGAGGCGGTCGGTCCCGTCGATGTGGCGCTGCTTCCGGTCGGCGGCTGGGGACCGTATCTCGGGCCGGGGCATCTGGACGCGGGGCGCGCGGCGGAGGCGCTGGCCCGGCTGATGCCGCGCAGTGCCGTGCCGGTGCACTACGGCACGTACTGGCCGATCGGCATGGATGCGGTGCGCCCTCATGAATTCCACGCGCCCGGACAGGAGTTCGTGCGCCTTGCCGCGCAACGCGCGCCGGAGGTGGCGGTGCATCTGCTGGCGCACGGCGAGAGCGTCCGCCCGGAGGTCGCGCGGTGATATTCCTCTCGGCCGCCGGTACGGGCGTGACCCCCGAGTCGGCGCAGCAGGCGGTGGGTTATCCGTCGCTGTTCCTGCTGGTGCTGATCGGCGCTCTGGTGCCGGTCGTGCCGACGGGCGCGCTGGTCAGTTCGGCGGCGGTCGTGGCCTTCCACCAGACCGCGCCCTTCTCACTCGCGCTGGTGTTCGTCGTCGCCGCGGTCGCGGCCTTCCTGGGGGACCTCGCGCTGTACTGGCTCGGGCGGCGCGGTATGCGGTCGAAGAACGGTTCCCGGTGGCTGGAGACGATCCGCGACCGTGCCCCCGAGGACCGGCTGGCCCAGGCACAGGAGAAGCTGAACGACCACGGCATCGCGGTGCTGACCCTCTCCCGGCTCGTCCCCGCGGGCCGCATCCCGGTGATGCTCGCCTGCCTGCTGGCCCGCATGCCGCTGCGCGACTTCGCCCGGGGCGACGCGCCCGCCTGCCTGGCCTGGGCCGCGACGTACGCGCTGATCGGCATAGTCGGCGGATCGCTGTTCCCCAAGCCCTGGGAGGGCGTGGCGGCGGCGGTGATACTGACGGTGGTGATCAGCGTCGCGCCCGGCATGTGGCGCCGGATGCGCCGGGCCGCGACCTCCTGAGATGGGGCGGGGTTCAGCCGAGCACCTGTGAACCCCCGACGGGCAGGTCCCAGAGGTCCTCGCGGGCCAGCCCCGCCTGCTCCCAGGCCGCCCGCACCCGGGTCAGCGGCTCCAGGACGGGCTCCGCGGACAGCACGAACGTGCCCCAGTGCATGGGCGCCATCCTCCGTGCGCCGAGGTCCCGCACGGCGCGCACGGCCTCCTCGGGGTCGCAGTGGACGTCGCTGAGCCACCACCGCGGGTCGTAGGCGCCGATCGGCATGAGCGCCAGATCGATGCCCGGGTAGCGCTGTGCGATCCGCTGGAACCAGCGGCCGTAGCCCGTGTCGCCCGCGAAGTAGACCCGCTGTCCGTCGGGTGCCGTCAGCACCCAGCCACCCCACAGGGAACGGCATGTGTCGGTCAGGGTGCGCTTGGACCAGTGGTGGGCCGGCACGAAGTCGAAGCGGACACCGCGGAGTTCGGCGCCCTCCCACCAGTCCAGCTCGGTGACGCACGTGAACCCGCGCCGCCGGAACCAGAGAGCGAGCGCGGCCGGGACGAAGACCGGTGTGTCGGGCGGCAGTCGGCGCAGAGTCGGGGCGTCCAGATGGTCGTAGTGGTTGTGGCTGACGACGACGGCGTCCACCCGCGGCAGGTCGCTCCAGGCGACTCCGACGGGGGTGATCCGGGCCGGTGTGCCCAGGATGCGACGCGACCAGACCGGGTCGGTGAGCACGGTCAGCCCGCCGATCCGCACCACCCAACTGGCGTGCCCCGCCCAGGAGACGGCTACCGTGCGCGAGTCGACGCGGGGCAGCGGGGCCGGGTCGTAGGGCAGCAGCGGGATGTCCGTGAGGCCCTCGGGCCGTGGCCGCATCGCACCTTCGCGGGCGAAGCGGGCGAGGGACTTGATTCCGGGCAGGGGCGCGGTCAGCCGGTCCAAGAAGGAGCGCGGCCAGATGCGGCGTTCGCCGAGCGGACGGGGCTCGGCCAGTGGCGAAAGCGGAGCCGGTAGCCCGGACACCGGGCTGAGCAGGGACGTTGACGTGGGCTCACCGGCGCTCCGGGACGCCGGAGCGGGACTCGTCATCGGCTCGGTCGGCTCGGACTGCTGCGTCATCGAGGAGGCTCCCATCGCTGAGCGTCGTCGCGTAGATCGTCGAAGACCGATCCCAGGAGGTTCAACGCGCGTTGCACATGTGGCAGTTCCAACGGCTCGGGTGAGATGAGGCATTGGGCCCGTTCCTCGGCGGTGGCGCCGAGGAACGGCCCGGTGGAGAGCCGGACGCGGAGGGCCGCCAGGTCGTCTCCGAACCGGTGGCCGCCGGGCGTGGGCATACCGAGCCGGGCGCTGAGGAAGTCTTCCAGTTCCTGGGCGTCGCCGACGCCGTGCGCGCCGAGCGCGGAGCGCAGCGGGTCGAGGTCGGCGTAGAAGTGGCGCCCGGCCTGCGGGGGCCGGGCGACGGCTCCCGCGGTGACGACGGCCCGGTACGCGGCGGCAGCCACGCGCGCGTGCAGCGCGGTACCCCTGGTCAGGCGCTGGTCGACGTCGGCGGACTCGTCCAGGGCGTATGAGGCCGCCGCGGCCACCGGATCGGCGATACGGGCACCGAGCGCGGTGAGTACGTCGAGGACGCGGGCGCGCAGCCCGGCGCCATCGGCGGTCGCCGGGAACCGGGCGACGGCCGCCGGCCAGCCGGGGGGCAGAAAGGGCCCGGCGAGGTCGGTGACGACGGTGACCCGGTCGGGGACCATCTCGGCGGGGCTGAGCAGCACGGTGTCGTCCGGCCGGTGCACGGTGTCGCGCCAGGTCTCGTCGCTCACCAGGTGGAGGCCCTCCGCGGTGGCGGCCTCGACCGTCTCGTGCACCAGTTCGGGCGGGGCGACGGTGGCGGTCGGGTCGTCGGCGACCGCGAGCACGAGCAGCCGAGGATCTCCGCCCTCGGCGCGGATCCTGCGGACGGTCTCCAGGAGGGCGTACGGGTCCGGCACACCACCGCATTCGGCGGGGGTCGGGACATGGAACACGGACCGCCGAAGCGCCCGGATCTGCGGTGCCCACCAGGCGGGACACGGCCGCGGCACCAGCACGTCCCCGCCCAGCGCGGCGGTCACGGCGGCGAACAGAATGGGCGCACCCGGGGCGGCGGCCACCGTGTCGGGCTCCGCAGGCAGCCCGCGCCGCGCGTAGTAGCCGCCGGCGGCTTCCAGCAGGCGCGGTGTGCGGGCGAAGGATCCTGGGCCCTCGGAGTCGGCGGCCTCGGCGAGGGCGGCGGACAGACTCGGCAACAGGGGCAACCCCTGGTCGGGAAAGGGCGGGCCGTAACGGACGGGGCCGTGCCCTTCCGGATCCGTGCGCCGCATGCATGCCTCCGCGCAGTCCGTGGTGCGGTGGACGGTCCCCCCGGGCTGCGGCTCATGCAGGGCCCTCGGCCCATGGCCGCGGTTCGTCCTCGTACTTCTGTTCCCTTGTGGTGCCGATGGTGCTCTCGGGTTCTGAGTACCCCGGGATCCGGCCGCTCATGGGCTCCGCCCGAGTTGCCCGGGTCACAGGGTCAGCCCCTGCCGGTCGCCAGGTGGAGGTAGCCGCGGTGGGCGGCGGCGGCGAGCGCGCCCCCGATCAGCACGCCGCCCGCGACCAGTGTCGGCTCGGACCCGGCGAAGGCGCCCCCTTCGCCCGCGTGCACGCCGTGCTGGGGATCGACCGGAGGCTGCGTCCTGTGGTCCTGGCCCCCCTGCTGCCGGCCCTGCGAACCACCCGCGCCGTCGCCCGGCTGGGTCCCGGGCTGCTCCTTCCCGGGCTGCTGCTGAACCGACCCGTTGCCCGGCTGGGTCCCGGGCTGCTCCTTCCCGGGCTGCTGCTGAACCGACCCGTTGCCCGGCTGGGTCCCGGGCTGCTGGAGCTGGCCGTATCCCTGCTCCTTCCCCGGCTGCCCCCCGTTGCCCAGCTGTGTCCCGGGCTGCTGAACCGACCCGTTGCCCGGCTGGGTCCCGGGCTGCATCTGGCCGTATCCCTGTTCCGTCCCGGGCTGCTGGAGCTGCCCGTAGCCCTGCTGCCCCCCGGGCTGCTGCTGGACCGACCCATCGCCAGGCTGCTGAACCCGGCCGTCGACCTCCCCCGTCCCCCCTTGCTGCGACTGCCCGTAGCCCTGCTGCCCCCCTGGCTGCTGGACCGACCCATCGCCAGGCTGCTGAAGCGACCCGTCACCCAGCTGCGTCCCCGGCTGCTGAACCCGGCCGCCGCCCTGCCCCGTCCCCCCTTGCTGCGACTGCCCGTAGCCCTGCTGCCCCCCTGGCTGCTGGACCGACCCATCGCCAGGCTGCTGAAGCGACCCGTCACCCAGC